>NZ_JNXR01000023.1:0-118395 GCF_000725475.1 Streptomyces durhamensis | reverse complement strand
GGCGGGAGAAACGCCGTCCGCGGCAGCCGCTGCAGGACCGCCTGCCGCAGCGCCCCGTCCAGCTCACCCTTGCCGAGCGGCCCGGGCACGAGGTCGATGATCCCCTCCGTCACCGGGCGCCAGTCGGCGAGCAGTTCGGCGTAGGCGTCGGCCGCGCGCTGCACCAGGAAGTCGGTGAGGGGACCGGGAGCCGTGTGCCGGCGGGTGGTGTCGAGGGGGAAGGAGGCGATGAGGAGGGCGGGTACGCCGAGGGGTTCGTCGCTGGGGGTGGGCGCGTGCAGGACGGCGGTCGTCCGGGGGCGTACCGGACGCCCCTGGTCGTCCTCGGGCACCGCCCAGGTCACCGACCAGTGGGGGCGCAGGCGCTCCTCCACGGGCCGGTCGGCGAGCAGATCGGGGGTGAGCGGCCCGTGGGCGGAAGCGGTACGCCACCGTGTGGTGCCCTCCCGGGAGTCCTCCACGACGGTGACGGCGTCCTCGGTACGACGGCGCAGCACGCGCGGAGCCTCGTCGCCGATCTCCACCACGACCTCCTCCAGGCCCGGCAGGGCGAGGAGCAGCGCGTCGTCGACGGCGTTCAGCAGCCGCTCGGCGAGATCGCCGGCGGCCGCGTCCCGCAGGGGCAGGATCACGGCGGTGTCGTACGGCTCCGGAGCGGTGCCCTCGGCGGCGAAGGGCAGCCGGAGCAGCGGTACGTGTCCGTCCCGGCGCCGGACCTCGTCCCCGAGTCCGGGACTGTGCCGGGCGGTCCCGGCGGCCAGCTCCCGCGCTTCGGCGAGGGACCAGCGGACACCGCCGTGCCGGCCCACGAGCGCGGGTTCGTCGGTCACCGCGAGCACGGCGGCGAACCCGACCCCGAACCGGCCGACGGCACCCTGCGTGACCTCGGCGTCCCGCTTGGCGGAGGCCCGCAGCGTGGACAGCGACTCGACACCGGCCGCGTCCAGCGGGGCACCGGAGTTGGCGGCGACGAGGACGCCGTCGCGGAGCGTGAGCCGCAGCCGGCCGGGGGTCCGGGCACGGGCGGCGGCATCGGCGGCGTTCTGCGCGAGCTCGACCACGAGCCGGTCCCGGTAGCCGCCCAGGACCAGGTCCTCCTCGGCGTTGGCGTCCTCGCGGAACCGGGCGGGGCTGGTGGCCCAGGCGTCGAGAACACCACGGCGCAGCCGGGCCGTCCCGAACGGATCGGCCCCTTCGACCGCCGGCCGCACGTACTTGCTGCTCACGTTCCCCACTCTCCTCGTCGACGTGAGGACGAAGGTACAGCGCGGGGTGCGGTACCGGTTCCGGGGCGCCGAGGAGGGGCGGAGGGCGGATCCGTGCCGAGGCCCCCCTCCGGCACCGGGGCACGGGCGGTCGCCGGGGCCCGGGAGGCCCGGGGGGGGCGGAGCGGGAGGCCGTGGCGGGAGGTGGTGGAACGGATCGGCCCGTCCCTCCTTCCGGTGGAACGGATCCGCCCGTCCCTCCTTCCGGGGAGGGACGGGCGGGCCGGGGCCTAGGAGTGGCCGAGTTCCGCTGTGGCCTCGTCGCTCGTGTCGGGGACCGAGCCCGAGTCGCGGGCGGGGCGCAGGGGGAAGGGGTCCACCCGGGTCTCGTCGATGACCGGGAGCGCCGGCTGCGGGGGCTTGGGCATGACCGCGGCCTCCGAGTGGCCGCCGCAGCCGTAGGCGAGGGAGACCACGCGGCCGTCGGCCGGGGAGAACTCGTTGGCGCAGACGCCGAAGGCCTGTCCGAGGGAGCCGCCGATGGGGTTCAGGAAGCCGCAGGTCACACAGGTGGCGGGGGCCGCCTGGGCCATCGCGGTCTTCGGGCCGAACGACTCCTCCCAGCGGTCGGCCGCGACATGCAGGCCGTAGCGGGACAGCACCCGGGCGCGGCGCATGCCCAGTTCCTCGGCGACGGCGGCGATCGAGCCCCGGGACGGGGTCGTGGGCTGGGCGGCCGGGGTGCCGGGGGTGACGTCGGCGTCCTCGGCCTCCGCCAGCTCGGCCAGCTCCGCGGAGACCACCGAGCTCGGCGGCGGCTCCTCCTCGCCGGAGTAGCCCGGCTCCAGGCGCAGGTCCTCCTGGTCGGTGGGGAGCAGATCGCCGGGGCCGAGGTCGCCGGGGCGCAGGCGCTCGCTCCACGGGACCCACTCCGGGGCGAGCAGGGCGTCGGGGCCGGGGAGCAGGACCACCTCGTCGAGCGTGACGACCTTGGCGCGGGAGGCGCGGGCCACGGTCGCGGCCCAGCGCCAGCCGCGGTAGCCCGGTTCCTTGCACTCGAAGAAATGCGTGACAACACGGTCGCCCTCGGACACCAGGCCGGCGTGCTCGCCGACCACGCCGGGCGCGGCGACCTCCTCGGCGGCGGCGCGGGCGAGATCGACCGCCTCGGCGCACAGACGGTCGGGGGTGCGGCTTCGCGTTGTCGCTGCGCTCACAGGTATCGCTTCTCTCCTACGCCGTCTCGTCGAGTGCGGCTGCCTCCGGCGGGCCTGCCGACGGAGCGGACCTGGGGACCGCATCGACGTCATGCATCCGCGCGCTCGGGCGCACCTCTGCCATCCATTCTGCGTTATGGCTGAGATACGCACGCTACACCGAACAGGATTCGTCGCCGCTACGCGGCAGGTTTTCCCGCCCGTCCACCCCCGCTCCCGGGACGCTCCCCGGCCGGCCCGCCCCCCGGACCACCGGCGTTACCCGCCCGGACCACCGGCGTTACCCGCCCGGTCCGTCCCGGTCCGTCGGCCCGGAAGTGCCGGGATCAGCGGCGGGGTTGGCCGCCGTGCGCGCCGTACCGCACTATCGGCCGCCTTCTCGGGGCACTATGAAGCACGTGGCGACCGCGGACAGGCGTGGTGTTCGGGGTGGCGGCGCGAGCCGGGTCGGTGGCGCCGTCCGCTCTGTCGGGCGTGCCCTGCACTTCCCCGTCACCGGTGCCGCGCGGGGCATCCGCAAGGCCACGCACGCGCACGGCGCGGGCGAGTCGGGGCTGGGCAAGCTGATCGAGCTGCACGCGGTGAACGGCGCCGGCGATGTCATGATCACCGTGGCGCTCGCCTCCACGGTGTTCTTCTCCGTGCCGACCGCCGAGGCGCGCGGGCGGGTCGCGCTGTACCTCGCCATCACGATGGCGCCCTTCACCGTCCTCGCCCCGGTCATCGGGCCCCTTCTCGACCGGCTGCCGCACGGGCGGCGCGCCGCGATGGCCGGGGCGATGCTGGCCCGTGCCCTGCTGGCGCTGGTCATCTCGGGGGCGGTGGCGAGCGGCAGCCTGGAGCTGTATCCCGCCGCGCTGGGCGTGCTGGTCGCGTCGAAGGCGTACGGGGTGGTCCGCAGCGCCGTCGTACCGCGGCTGATGCCGCCCCGGTTCTCGCTGGTGAAGGCCAACTCGCGGGTCACCCTCGCCGGGCTGCTGGCCACCGGCGTCGCCGCGCCGATCGCGGCGGGCCTGCACAGGGTCGGTGATCCCTGGCCGCTCTACGGCGCCTTCGTGATCTTCGTCGCGGGAACGCTCCTGTCGTTCTCGCTGCCGCCCACGGTGGACTCGGCCAAGGGCGAGGACGTGGCGCTGCTCGCGGCCGACGCACGGCATCTGCACGGCCCGCGCAAGAAGGACCAGGCGAAACGGCCGGGGCTGCGCACCGTGGGACCCGCCGTCACCCACGCGCTCGGCGCCAACGCCGCCCTGCGCTGCCTGTCCGGGTTCCTGATCTTCTTCCTCGCCTTCCTGCTGCGCGAGCATCCGCTGACCGGCGAGAGCGCGGCGGTCTCGCTCGGGATCGTCGGGGTGGCCGCCGGTGCGGGCAACGCGCTGGGCACGGCCGTCGGGGCCTGGCTGAGGTCACGCGCCCCGGAGGTGATCATCGTGACCGTCGTCGCGGTGGTGCTCGGTACGGCGATCGTGGCCGCCCTGTTCTTCGGGGCGTTCCTGGTGGCCTGCCTCGCCGCCGTCGCCGGGTTCGCCCAGGCGCTGGCCAAGCTGGCCCTGGACGCGCTGATCCAGCGGGACGTGCCGGAGCTGGTGCGCACCTCGGCGTTCGCCCGCTCGGAGACGCTGCTGCAGATGGCGTGGGTGTTCGGCGGCGCCGTCGGCATCGTGCTGCCGCTCGACGGCACCGTCGGCCTGCTGATCGGCGCGGTGTTCGTCGCCGTGGGCTGGCTGGCCACGCTGAAGGGGCTGCTCGCCTCGGCCCGGCACGGCGGCCGCCCACGGTCCCGCGTGACCTGACCTTCTCCGGCGCACCGTCCGGGCACGGCGAAGCGGCATAACGAACCGGACACGGTGCCGGACCCGCAGGACCGGCTGGCGTAACGAACCGGGCACGCCGCACCCCGCGTGGGCGAAGGGCTCGGGGCGCCCGATAGCCTTCGGTCATGACCACGCTGCAATCCGTTGTGCGACGCCGCCGCGCCGTCGCCGTCGCCGGCGCCGTTTCCGCCGGACTGCTCGTCCTGTCGGCCTGCGACAAGCCGACGCCCGTCTCGACGGTCACCGTCGGCAAGGACTCGGTCAACTCCGAGGCCACCTGCTACAACGACGGCAAGCCGCTGGACGCCAAGTCGTTGGCGCAGTGCGTCAAGAACGTCGACAAGGCCGAGTCGATCAAGGTCGACCAGGACCAGACCGTCCGCTTCGGGGTCGACCCGAAGATCGCGGACGCCGGCTGGGTCATCCTCGTGAACGGCCAGCAGTTCACCGACGTCAGCAAGAAGACGTACCGCACCATCCCGGGCAGCGCGTTCTTCAACCAGCAGTACGGCACCCAGGGCGACACCAACACGGTCACGATCCGGATGGGCGAGAAGTCCAACCAGGGCATGTGGACGTTCAAGCTGAAGAAGGCCTGATCACGGCTTCCGCGCGGGTCCTCGTGACCACCGCGGTCCCGGCCGAGCGGGACGCGGTGGCACGGGCGTTCCCCGGGCCCGTGACCGAGGTGCGGCTCCCCAGCACGCTCCTGTGCCGTACCACGGCCGGCTGGGACCTGCTCGCCGCCGGGGTGGGCCCGGCCCTAGCCGCCGCCTCCACCGCCGCCGCCCTGACCGCCGCCGCCCTCGACGGCGCCCCGTACGACCTGGTCGTCTCGGCCGGGATCGGCGGCGGCTTCGCGCCGGAGGCGCCCGTCGGCTCGCTCGTCGTGGCCGACGCGATCACCGTGGCCGACCTGGGCGCCGAGACCGCCGACGGCTTCGTCCCGGTCACCGAGCTGGGCTTCGGGACCGTCACGCACCGGCCGCCGGGGCCGGCCGTACGCGCCGTGTCCGAGGCGACCGGCGCCCGTACCGGCACGATCCTCACCGTCTCCACCGTCACCGGCACCGCCTCCCGGGCCGCCGCCCTGCGCGGAAGGCACCCCGGCGCGCTCGCCGAGGGCATGGAGGGGTTCGGGGTGGCGGAGGCGGCCGCCGCGCACGGGCTGCCGGCGCTGGAGATCCGCGCGGTCTCCAACCCGGTCGGCCCGCGCGACCGCGCCGCCTGGCGCATCGGCGACGCCCTCACCGCGCTCACCGAGGCGTTCGGGAAGCTCGCGCCCGCACTGGAGAGTTGGAACCCACATGACGCACACGACCGCTGAGCCGCTGCAGATCGCGTACTCGCCCTGCCCCAACGACACCTTCGTCTTCGACGCGCTCGCCCACGGCCGCGTCCCCGGCGCCCCCGCGCTGGACGTGACCTTCGCCGACATCGACGTCACCAACGGCATGGCCGAGCGCGGCGAGTTCGACGTGCTGAAGGTGTCCTACGCCGTCCTGCCGTACGTCCTCGACGAGTACGCGCTGCTGCCGTGCGGCGGTGCGCTGGGGCGGGGCTGCGGACCGCTGGTGCTCACCCGGGAGCCGGACTTCGACCTGAGGGGCCGTACGGTCGCGGTGCCCAGCGAGAAGTCGACCGCCTACCTGCTCTTCCGCCTGTGGGCGGCGAACACCCTGCCCGGCGACGGGCTCGGCGAGATCGTCGTCATGCCGTTCCACGAGATCATGCCGGCGGTGCGGGACGGCAAGGTGGACGCCGGTCTGGTCATCCACGAGGCGCGCTTCACGTACCAGAACTACGGGCTGCACAAGCTGGCCGACATGGGCGAGCACTGGGAGCACACGACCGGCCTGCCGATCCCGCTGGGCGCGATCGTCGCGAAGCGCTCGCTGGGCGCGAAGACGCTGACGCGCCTCGCGGACTCCATCCGCACCTCCGTCCGCGCCGCCTGGGACGACCCCGAGGCGTCCCGGCCGTACGTCATGGCCCACGCCCAGGAGATGGACCCGGCCGTGGCGGACCAGCACATCGGCCTGTACGTCAACGAGTTCACCGCCGCCCTCGGCGAGGACGGCTACGCCGCGGTCCGCGGCCTGCTCACACGTGCGGCGGCCGAGGGGCTGGTGCCGCCCCTCGGCCCGGATGCGCTCGCTTTTCCCTGACGGGTGCGCTCGTTCCCCCTGACGGGTGCCTACACGTCCAGCTGGTCGGCGACCGCGCGCAGCAGGCCGGCGATCTTCTTGCCGGAGGCCTTGTCCGGGTAGCGGCCCTTCTCCAGCATCGGCGTGATGTTCTCCAGGAGGGTCGTCAGGTCCTGCACGATGGAGGCCAGTTCGTCCGGCTTCTTGCGCTGGGCGGCGGCGACCGACGGCGCCGGTTCCAGCACGGTCACCGACAGCGCCTGGTCACCGCGCTGACCGGCGACGACGCCGAACTCCACGCGCTGTCCCGGCTTGAGTACATCGACTCCGGCGGGGAGAACCGAGGAATGGACGAAGACGTCACCGCCGTCGTCGCGGGAGAGAAAGCCGAAGCCCTTCTCGCTGTTGAACCATTTGACACGCCCGGTCGGCACCGTCTGTCCTCGTCCTCGTGCTCGTTGGGAAAACTGCCACTGCTTCGAAAGTGCTCTTGATAGCAGTAGAGCGGGTCACCACGACCCGCCGCTACCAAGGCTAATGGTCTCGGGGCGGGTGACAAGACGTCCCCCGGTTGTTCTCTCGCGCTGGGAACTACCCTGGTCCGGTGCGTGACAAAACCCGAACGAATTCCGCCGCGCCCGGTGACGGCCTGATCCGCGCCGGTGCGATCGTCTTCTTCATCGGTGCCCTGGCCACCCTGGTCACCGTGACCCCGCTGTTCCTCGGCGCAAAACCTTTTCCGACGTACATGTTCGGTCTGAGCATGCTCATGGCCGTCGGTTTCCTCGTGGCCGGCGCGGGCGTCCTGCGGTCGGTCGCCGCCGGCCGGCGTCAGGCGCGCGGCGCCTCGGCCTCGGCCTCACCCTCCCGGTAGCCGGCCAGCCACGCCGGGAAGGCGGACAGGTCGTCCAGGACGACGTCCGCGCCGGCCGCGCGCAGCTCGTCGGTGGTGCAGGGTCCGGTCGCCACGGCGACCGACAGCGCCCGCGCCGTACGGGCCCCGCGCACGTCCCCGACGTGATCGCCGACGTACACGCCCGCGCCGTGCTCGCACAGCGCCTCCGCCTTCCGCTCGGCCCACAGGTCGCCCACGACCACGTCCGGCTCGATGCCCAGGTGGGCCAGGTGCAGCCTGGCGCTGGGCTCGTACTTCGCCGTGACCACCATCGTGCGTCCGCCGGCCTCCCGGACCGCGGCTATCGCCTCCCGGGCGCCCTCCATGGCGGGCGTCGCGGCGATGGCGATCGACGGGTACATCTCCCGGTACAGCTCCGCCATCGCGGGCACCTGCTCGGCCGGGAACCAGTTGACCAGCTCCGCCACGAGCGGCGGACCGAGCCGGCTCACCGCCAGGTCGGCGTCGATGAATGTCCCGGTCCGCTCCGCCAGCGCCAGGTAGCACGCATGGATGCCCGGCCGGGAGTCGATGAGGGTCATGTCGAGATCGAAGCCGACGGTGAGAATCATATCGGCCATTGTGTCAGCGCGGTCGAGGGTGCCTTCCCGGGCAGCGCCGCGGGAGCCCTCGCCTGGCCGGGTGCGGGTCGTCGGTGGCTGACCAGCCACAGCGGGCCCGGACGCGTACCTCAGCTCACCTGGTCCTTTGTGAGCGCCAGACCAGGTACAGCGCCGAGGCGACCGCCGCGCCCCGGACCACCCACGGCCAGGTCTGGGCGAGCGCGTCGGTCATGTGGCCCTGGGCGATCGGGGCGCCCCAGCGGCCGTTGACCCTGCCCCACAGCCACACCAGCCCGGCCCCGGCCGCCGCACCCGGCAGCACCATCACGGCCCACTTGGTCTCCGCGGGGGTCAGCCGCCGGGAGCCGTAGGCGATCGCCCAGCCCAGGATCAGGGCGAACCAGTTGCCGAGGACCGCGCCGGTGACCAGCGCGGCGGCGGCCAGCAGCAGGAGGGGGTTGGTCCAGCCGGCCGCGGGGCGCGGGAGCAGTCTGCGGCGCGGTGCGGGCTCGGCCTCGGTGGCCTCCGGTTCCGGCGCCGCCGTCCGAGGGGCGGGACCGGCCGTCTCCTCCGCCGGCTCCGGCGGCCGTCTGAGCAGCTCCGGGATCTCCACCCCGCCGACGAACCCCGGCACCGAGTCGGTCTCGGCGGCCGGCCCGCCGGGCCCGCCGAAGGGGCTCCCGAGGGGGCTGCCCCCCACTCGCCACCAGTCGGGCTGTACGGCGCTGTCCCCGAGCTCGTGCGCGGCGGCCAGGTGCGGCGGTGACGGGGCGGGCCGTGCCGCGGGGGGCTCGGGCTCGGCGGGGCGGGGCCGCGGGACGATCCGGCGCAGGCCCTTGCGCCGTTCCCCGCCCTCCTCCCGGCGCCGTTCCTCCGCGGGCCCCGGTCTGCGCTCACGCGGCGCCGGCTGGGCGGGCACGGCGGACGGCGGCTGCGAGACCCGGCCGGCACCCGGGGCTCCGAACGCGCCGGACGGGCCGCCCGCCGCCTCGACGACCTCGTCCGGGCTGCCCAGCCGGTCCAGGATGCGGCGGACCGCGGCGGGACTGTCGACCGTCGCCCTGGCCCGGTGCCGGTCGATCTCGTTGCGCAGCTCCGACACGAGCCGCATCCGCGTGGCCGACGACAGCTGCCGCTGCTGAGCGATGTCCCCGACACGGCTCAGGTACTCGTAGACGACCTGGTCGCTCTCGATCCCCAACGGAAAACCCCTCCGGGGTGACGGTGATGAAACCCCGTGAGGACGGTAGCGCAGAGTCGTGACGGCGAACCGTTCCCCGCGGTGCGCGGGCGCAGCCCCCGACGACGGCAACCGCTACCGTGGGTCAGATGAGCCAAGCGGCCCACCCAGCCCCCCGTTCCCTCGCGGAGTCGCTCCGCGCGTGGGACGACTTCTCCCTGGCCGCGCTGCTGCGCAGCCGCCCCGACCTCATCACGCCCGTGCCCACCGACCTCACCCAGCTGGCCACCCGGGCCGGTACCCGCGCCTCGGTGCTGCGCGCGCTGGAGCGGCTGGACCGGTTCGCGCTGCAGACGGCGGAGGCGCTGGCCGTGGCCCCGGACCCGGCGTCGTACGACGTGCTGCTCGGGCTGATGGCCGGGGACGCCGGGGACGCCACGGTCGCCGTCGCGCTGCCGCCCGCCCTGGCCACCCTGCGCGAGCAGGCGCTGGTGTGGGGTGACGACGAGCGGCTGCGGCTGGTGCGGACCGCCCGCGAGCTGCTCGCCCCCTCCCCGCAGCACCCCTCCCCGACCGGTCTCGGCCCGACCGTGCTGGAGGCCGCCTCGGGCATGTCGCCGGGCCGCATCCAGGAGATCGTCGCGGCCGCCGGGCTGCCCTCGACGCATGACTCGGTGTCCGCCCTGACCGCGCTCACCGCGCTGTTCGCCGACCGGAAGAAGATGGCCGCGCTGCTCGCCGGCGCCCCGGAGGCGGCCCGCGAGGTGCTGGCGCGGCTGGTGTGGGGACCGCCCTACGGGCAGGTCACCGCGGACCCGGCCGCGCATCTGCGCTGGCTGCTCGACCGCGGTCTGCTGCTGCCGGCCGCTCCCGGCACGGTCGTGCTGCCCCGCGAGGTGGCCCTTCATCTGCGCCAGGGCCACGCCCACCGCACCCCCGAGCCGCTGCCGCCCGCCGTGGAACCGGCCGCCACCCACGCTCCCCAGGTGGTGGACGCGACGGCGGCCGGGCAGGCGTACACCGCCCTCGCCACCGTCGAGGAGCTGCTGAAGGACTGGGACGAGGGCGGCCCGGCCGTGCTGCGGGCCGGGGGCCTGAGCGTCCGTGACCTGAAGCGGACCGCCGTCGCCCTGGACGTGTCCGAGCCGGTCGCCGCGTTCTGGGTGGAGCTGGCGTACGCGGCGGGGCTGATCGCCTCCGACGGCGAGGCCGACGAGCGGTACGCGGCCACGCCCGCCTACGACGAGTGGCTGGAGCGGCCCCCCGCCGAGCGCTGGGCCCAGCTCGCCGAGGCCTGGCTGGCGGCCACCCGGACGCCTGGGGTGGTCGGCGGCCGGGACGCGAAGGACCGCGCGCTCGCCGCGCTCGGCCCCGGCCTGGACCGCTCGGCCGCGCCCGAGGTACGGCACCGGGTGCTGACCCTGCTGGCCGGGCTGCCGGCGGGCGCGGCTCCGGACACCGACTCGGTGCTGGCCCGGCTGCGCTGGGAACGGCCGCTGCGCGGACCCCGGCAGCGGGACGACGACGAGGACCTGCGTTCCCGGCTGGCCCGCTGGACCCTGTCCGAGGCCGAGCTGCTGGGCGTCACCGGGCGGGCCGCGCTGTCCGCGCACGGCCGGGCCCTGCTGGGCACCACCGCGGCGGGGACGGGCACGCGCGGCACCTCCGCCTCAGCCGCCACCGGCGCGCTGCCGGGCACCTCCGCCGCGGGCGCCCGCGCGGCCGCCGGCTCGTCCAGGTCCGCCGACGCCGGCGGCTCCGCCGCGTCGGCCGGGGCCACCGGGCCGCTCGGCCCGGGTGACAAGCTGCCCGTCCACCATCACCACCGGCCGGCCGCGGCGCCCACCCCTCTCTCGCCGGCGGAGCAGTCGGCGGCGACGGCCGCCGCCGCCCGCCTCCTCGCCCCGCTCCTGCCCGAACCGCTGGACCACGTCCTGCTCCAGGCCGATCTGACGGCGGTGGCGCCCGGCCCGCTGCAGCGTCCGCTCGCCGAGGTGCTGGGGGTGCTCGCGGACGTCGAGTCCAAGGGCGGCGCGACCGTGTACCGCTTCACCCCGGCCTCGGTACGACGCGCTCTGGACGCCGGTCGCAGCGCCGCCGACCTGCACGCGTTCCTCGCCGGGCACTCCCGCACCCCGGTCCCGCAGCCGCTCGCCTATCTGATCGACGACGTGGCCCGCAAGCACGGTCACCTCCGGGTCGGGGCGGCGTCGGCGTACGTCCGCTGCGACGACGACACCCTGCTGAACGAGATCCTGGCCGACCGGCGCGCCGCGGCCCTGCGCCTGCGCCGCCTGGCCCCGACCGTGCTGGCCGCCCCCTGCGATCCGGCGACCCTGCTGGAGGGCCTGCGGGCGATGGGGTACGCACCGGCCGCGGAGTCCGCCGAGGGGGACGTGCTGATCGCCCGTGCGCACGCCCACCGGACCCCGCCGCGCACCGCCCCCGAGCCCGTCCCGGACGGCCCGCCGGCGCCCGACGCCACGCTGCTCACGGCGGCGATCCGCGCGATCCGCGCGGGTGACCTGGCCGCCACCACCCCGCGCAAGCCGGTCGGCGGGTCCGGTGGCGGCCCCCTGGCGGGTGGCGAGCTGCCCCGCACCTCCTCCGCCGAGACCCTGGCCACGATGCAGGCCGCCGTCCTGACCGGCGACTCGCTGTGGATCGGTTACGTCAACGCCGAGGGCACCGCCAGCCAGCGCGTGATCGCCCCCGTCCGCGTCGAGGGCGGCTTCGTCACGGCGTACGACCACACGGCGGACGAGGTCCGCACCTATCCGCTGCACCGGATCACGGGGGTGGCGGAGCTGGCGGAGGACTGACCCGGTCCAGCGGCCGATGCGGCACACTGGACGTTTGGCCGTAGGGAAAGGGTGTACCGCGCGTGAATGGTCCACTGATCGTCCAGTCCGACAAGACCCTGCTCCTGGAGGTCGACCACGAGCGGGCCGACGACTGTCGCCGGGCCATCGCGCCCTTCGCCGAGCTGGAGCGGGCGCCCGAGCACATCCACACCTACCGGGTCACCCCGCTCGGGCTGTGGAACGCGCGTGCCGCCGGGCACGACGCCGAGCAGGTCGTGGACGCGCTGGTGCAGTACAGCCGGTATCCGGTGCCGCACGCGCTGCTCGTGGACATCGCCGAGACCATGGACCGGTACGGACGGCTCACGCTCAGCAAGCACCCCGCGCACGGGCTCGTGCTGAGCACCACCGACCGGCCGGTGCTGGAGGAGGTGCTGAAGTCCAAGCGGATCGCCCCGCTGGTCGGGGCGCGGATCGACCCGGACACCGTCGTGGTGCACCCGTCCGAGCGCGGGCAGATCAAGCAGATGCTGCTGAAGCTGGGCTGGCCGGCCGAGGACCTCGCCGGGTACGTCGACGGCGAGGCGCATCCGATCGAGCTGCTGGAGGAGGGCTGGGCCCTGCGGCCGTACCAGAAGCAGGCCGTGGAGAACTTCTGGCACGGCGGGAGCGGGGTCGTGGTGCTGCCCTGCGGCGCGGGCAAGACGCTGGTCGGTGCCGGGTCCATGGCGCAGGCGAAGTCGACCACCCTCATCCTCGTCACGAACACCGTCTCCGCCCGGCAGTGGAAGCACGAGCTGGTGAAGCGGACCTCGCTGACCGAGGACGAGATCGGTGAGTACAGCGGGACACGCAAGGAGATCCGGCCGGTCACCATCGCCACCTACCAGGTGCTCACGACCCGGCGGAAGGGTGTCTATCCGCACCTGGAGCTGTTCGACTCCCGGGACTGGGGGCTGATCGTCTACGACGAGGTGCATCTGCTGCCGGCTCCTGTCTTCAAGTTCACCGCCGATCTGCAGGCGCGGCGGCGGCTCGGCCTGACGGCGACCCTCGTGCGCGAGGACGGCCGGGAGTCGGACGTGTTCTCGCTCATCGGTCCGAAGCGGTTCGACGCGCCCTGGAAGGAGATCGAGGCGCAGGGGTACATCGCGCCGGCCGACTGCGTCGAGGTGCGGGTGAACCTGACGGACTCCGAGCGGCTGGCGTACGCGACGGCCGAGACGGAGGAGAAGTACCGCTTCTGTGCCACCACCGACACCAAGCGGCGGGTGACGGAGGCGATCGTCCGCCGGTTCGCCGGCCAGCAGATCCTCGTCATCGGGCAGTACATCGACCAACTCGACGAGCTCGGCGAGCACTTGAACGCGCCCGTCATCAAGGGCGAGACCTCCAACGCCCAGCGCGAGAAGCTCTTCGACGCCTTCCGTGAGGGCGAGATCAGCGTGCTGGTCGTCTCCAAGGTCGCCAACTTCTCCATCGACCTGCCCGAGGCCACCGTCGCCATCCAGGTGTCCGGCACCTTCGGCTCGCGCCAGGAGGAGGCGCAGCGGCTCGGCCGGGTGCTGCGCCCGAAGGCCGACGGCCACCAGGCGCACTTCTACTCGGTCGTCGCCCGCGACACCATCGACCAGGACTTCGCCGCCCACCGCCAGCGTTTCCTGGCCGAGCAGGGCTACGCCTACCGGATCGTCGACGCCGACGAGATCCTGGCGGAGGGCACCGGCTGACCCGCCGGGAGCGCCGCCGCCGCGATCAGCGCCAGCCCCAGCAGGGGGTACGGCGAGGCCAGTGGCTGTTGCCACCAGGGCAGGTGCAGGTCGCGGTCGCCCTCGTGGGGGACCAGCCACAGGGTGCGGGCGGTGAAGACCGTGACGGTCAGGGCCGCCAGGCGCACGCGGCCCTCGGCGACGAGGACCGCGAGCAGCGGGACGCACCACACCCAGTGGTGGGACCAGCTGATCGGTGAGACCAGCAGGGCCGTGAACGCCGCGAGCAGGACGCCGTGGCGTTCCTCGCGGGCGCGCGCCGCCAGGCACAGTCCGGCCGCGCCGACGGCGATTGCGGGCAGCAGCCAGGCGGGGCCCGGTGCCGGGGTGCCGAGCGCCCTCGCGATCAGGCCCCGCAGGGACTGGTTGTCCACGATCCACGCCTTGCCGATCCGGTCGGTCTCGAACAGCCGCCGGGTCCAGAAGTCGGCGCTCGCGGCCGGGAGCAGCAGTGCGCCGAGCAGGACGGTGCCGGCGAAGGCAGCCGTCGCCGTCGCCGCCTCCCGGTCCCGGCCCCTGAGGAACAGGTACGGCACGAACACCGCCGGGGTGAGCTTGATGCCGGCCGCGATGCCCAGGGCGACGCCCTTGCCCCGGGCGCCCGGGGGTCTGGTGAGGTCGCCGAGCACCAGGCAGGCGACGGCGAGGTTGATCTGGCCGAACAGGACGGTCTGGAAGACCGGTTCGAGCCAGAGGGACAGTGCGAGGGCCGTCTGAAGCAGGGGTGCGGGGGCCGCGGCGCCGGCGAGGCGGGCCGACAGGGCGGCCAGGGTCGCGAGCAGGAGCGCGTTGCCCGTGAGGGCGGCCGCCTTCAGGGCCGGGAGGGGGAGCCAGGTGGCGGGGACGAACAGGATCGCCGCGAAGGGCGGGTAGGTCGCGGGGAGCCGCCACCGGGTGACGGTGAAGCCGTACAGGTCGGTGCCGTGGACGACGGCTTCGCCCTGGGCCCGGTAGACCAGCAGGTCGGCCATGGGTGCGTGCCGCAGGACGCTCAGGGTGACGAAGACGGTCAGGGAGGTCGCGAGCAGGAGTGTCGGCATCCGTTTCCCCACGGATGCGACCCTAGGGGGTTACTTGCGGTGTATGCCCGCTTCCTCGCCGTACTCGCCGAGGATGACCACGCTGAACGCGGCCTCCGCGAAGACCTTGATGGCGCGCAGGGCGTTGCCGAGGAGGTGGTGGTGCGGGCCGTCCACGGCTGTGGCGCCGGCCGGCGGGCGGGCGGGGGCTGGATGGATGGTTGCTGCGCTCATGTCCCCATGGTCGCTCTCGCACCGCGTGGTCGGCATCGGTCTGCGGAGCCAATCTCGCCGTGCTTCGCGTACCTCCCTGGGCGGAGTGCTCCCCCTACGCCGGGCGGCCTCGCCCCCTAGGGGTCCGCATGCGGAATCACGGCCCGGACCCGGAGTGCGCCCTTGCGGGCCCCTTCCGCGCCGGTCCCGGTCCGGGCCTGCCGGCGCGGCGCGGCGCACGTGAAAACGTTCCTCCGGCACACGCCGGCGGCACCTGCGGGGCGCGGCCGGCCGCCGGACGGGCTTCCGTTCAGAGCTCGAACAAACCCTGAACGAACAGAATATTCCGACAATCCGACTGTTCTCTTGCATCTTGTCGGACCGCTCGACTCCCCGGCTAGGTGGTGTCAGGCCGCCCTCGGGGGCGGAGCGACACACCATGAGGAGAACAAGTCATGAAGAAGGCCTACGAAGCACCGACGCTCGTCCGGCTCGGCTCCTTCCGCAAGGAGACCGGACTCCTGCAGCGGCACGGCAACGACCGGCTCATCTTCAGCAAGAACTGAACAGGACGGCGAGCGAACGTCTCTGACCCGACGTCATGACTGATCTGCACACACGTGCGGGGACGGGCCACGGCGACGCGCACTTCGCGGTCTTCGCCGACCGCGCGGACGCGGCCGCCGTGGCCCGCTCCTTCGCCCGCCCCGGCACCCGCAGCCTCGATCACGCCTCGGGCCGGCCCTGGCTCGTGGGCCACTGGCACGACGAGGAGATCGTCAGCGCCCGTGTCGGCCCCGCCGCCCTCGCCCTCGTCGGCTGCGTCCCCGTCGACCGCACCGAACTGGAACGGGTCGCCCGCTCGCTGCGCGACCTCGCCGCACTGGACGCGTGGGCCCGCGAGCTGCCCGGCAGCTGCCACCTCGTGGCCGCCCTCGACGGACGGATCCGGATGCAGGGCACGGCCTCCGGTCTCCGGCTGGTCTTCCACGCCCCGGTGCACGGCACCCGGGTGGCCGCGACGCGGGCGGACGTCCTGGCCGCCGCGCTCGGCGTCGAACCGGCCCCGGAACGCCTGGCCGTACGGCTGATGTGGCCCGTCCCGCACCCCTTGCTCGACGAACCGCTGTGGCCCCAGGTGACCGCCGTGCCCCCGCACGAGGCGCTGGTCCTCGCGCCGGACGGCCAGGGCGCACGTCACAGCCGCTGGTGGACGCCCCCGGAACCGGTCGTCCCACTGCGCACGGGCGCCCTCCGGGTCCGCGAGGCCCTGGCCGAGGCCGTCCGCGCCCGCACCCGGCACGGCGGCACGGTCAGCTGCGACCTGTCCGGCGGCCTCGACTCCACCTCCGTCTGCTTCCTCGCCGACCGCTCACCGGCCCGCGTCGTCGCCTCCACCTGGCCCGGCCGCGACCCCGCCGACACCGACCTGCACTGGGCGAAGCGGGCCGCCGCCGACCTGCCGGACGTCGAGCACGTCATCTGGGACGCCGAGGCCTCCCCTCTCGTCTACGACGGGCTGCTCGCCATCGACGACGTACTGGACGAGCCCAGCATCGGCGTCATGGACCGCGCACGGGTCCTGCACCACCTGCCCGCCATGGCCGAACGCGGCAGCCGGGTCCATCTGACCGGCATCGGCGGCGACCACGTGGCCTGGTGCTCCGAGGCGTACTACCACCGGCTGGCGCGGCGCCGCCCGCTGTTCGCGCTGCGGCAGCTGCGCGGCTTCCGGGCGCTATGGCAGTGGCCGCTCGGCCCGCTGCTGGGCACCCTGGCCGACTCCCGGCCCTACGGCACCTGGCTGGCGGACACGGAGCACCGGCTGCGCGACCCGCTGGAGCCGACGGTCGCCACCAGCCTCGGCTGGGGCATGAGCCCGCGCCTGTTCGAGTGGGTGACCCCGCAGGCGGAGCACCTGGCCCGTACGGAGCTGCGCACGGCGGCCCGGCGGGCCCGGCCCCTGCACCCGGACCGGGGACTGCACGCCGACCTGGAACAGATCCGCAACTGCACCCGGATCATCCGGCAGTGGGACCACATGGCGGCCCGCTGCGGGCTGCCCATGGCCTCGCCGTTCCTCGACGACCGGGTCATCGAGGCCGCTCTCGCCGTCCGTCCCGACGAACGCGTCTCGCCCTGGCAGTACAAGCCGCTCCTGACCGCGGCCATGCGCGGGATCGTGCCCGAGGAGTGCCTGCGCCGGACCGACAAGGCCACCGCCGCGCGGGACGCGGCGGACGGGCTGCGCGAGCACCGCGGCGACCTCAGGGCGCTGTGGGAGGACTCATGGCTGGAACGGCTGGGGCTGGTCCACGGTGACGTGCTGCGCCGCCTGGCGGAACGCCCCGCCACCCGGCACCTGCGTCAGGGCGTCCTGTACTCGACCATCGCGGTCGAGGTGTGGCTGCGCGCGCTCGGCCGGACCCCGCACGACCTACCGAAGTGAACCGGGCACACCGAAGGGAAGACCCCATGGCATTGCGGTTCGGTGCCGATGTCTGCACCGCGAAGACCGACTACGGCACCGTGCTCCTCGACCAGCGCTCCGGCGAGTACTGGGAACTGAACCCCACCGCGACCGTAGTGGTCGACACGCTCATGGCGGGCGGTGACGAAGCGGCCGCGACGGCGGCGGTCGCGGAGGCGTTCGACGTCGACCCCGACCGCGCGCGTGCCGACGTCGGCGCCCTGGTGGAGCAGCTGCGCGCCGGCGGGCTGGTCCGATGAGCACGCCCAGCGCCCTGGAGCGGCCGTACGGGGTTCCCCTCGGCCGCCGGCTCGCCGCCCGCGTGGTCCTCCTGCCGGCCGTCGTCCTCTCGCTGCTGCCGCCACGCCACATCCGCACGGCCCTCGGCCTGCTGTGCCGCGGCGCCGCCCCCGCCACCGCGGCACAGGCCCTGCGCGCCCGCGACGCCGTGTGCGCGGTCAGCCTGCGCTGCGCCGGACCCCGGGGCTGCCTGCCCCGCTCCCTGGGGGCCGCGCTGCTGTGCCGTCTCGGCGGCACCTGGCCGACCTGGTGCACGGGCGTCCGCGTCGTGCCCCCGTTCACCGCGCACGCCTGGATCGAGGCCGAGGGCCGGCCGGTCGGCGAGGACGCACCCGACGGCTACTTCGCCCGCCTGATGGCCGTCGGCCCGGATCCGGCCCGCTGATTCACCGGCCCTCCCCCTGAGGGCCTGCTCGTAATTCGTTAGCCGTCCCCCTGAGGCCTCCTCTAAAATCTCCGCTCTTGCCCGCCTCCCTCTCGCGGAGCGCCGCCGCCCGGACGGAAACCGGGCGGCCCGAAGTCGGAAGACGACCGTCCCGCAGGACGACAGTCACCCCAGACGGAGATCCGGAGGCACCCCCTTGTCCACGCCCGCCGCCGACCCACTCGACGATCCGCTCGGCCGAGAGCGTTCCCACCTCGCCGCGTCCCGCGCCGCGCTGCGCGCCATGCGCGAGGACGTGGAGTCGCTGGACATCCGCGACGTCACCGCGAACTGGGTCAACGCCGAAGTGCTGTCCCGCCAGATCGACGAGCGGATCAAGGCCCTGGCCGACCTCAGCGACACCCCGCTGTTCTTCGGACGGCTGGACTTTCTGCACGCTCCGGGCGCGGACCAGGCCGAGGGCGCGGAGGGCGAGCGGTTCTACATCGGGCGGCGGCACGTGCACGACGCCGACGGCGACCCCATGGTCATCGACTGGCGTGCCCCGGTGTCGCAGCCGTTCTACCGCGCGTCCAAGAAGGACGCGATGGACATCGGGCTGCGCCGCCGCTTCGGCTACACCGGCGGCGACCTGACCGCGTACGAGGACGAGCACCTCTCCGACCCGGCCGAGACGGCGACCACCAGCAAGCTGCTCCAGCAGGAGATCGAACGGCCGCGCGTCGGCCCGATGCGGGACATCGTCGCCACCATCCAGCCCGAGCAGGACGAGATCGTCCGCTCCGGCCTGTCCGGCACGGTCTGCGTCCAGGGCGGCCCGGGCACCGGGAAGACCGCCGTCGGCCTGCACCGGGTCGCCTACCTCCTCTACGCCCACCGTGAGCGCCTCGCCCGCACCGGCACCCTCGTCATCGGCCCGAACCGCTCCTTCCTCCACTACATCGAGCAGGTGCTCCCCGCCCTGGGTGAGTTGGCGGTGCAGCAGGCCACCGTGGACGACCTGGTGGCCCAGGTGGAGGTGCGCGGCACGGACGAAGCGGCCGCGGCCGTGCTCAAGGGCGACGCCCGGATGGCCGAGGTGCTGCGCCGCGCCCTGTACTCCCACGTGACCATGCCGACGGAGGCGGTCGTGGTGGTGCGCGGCTCCCGGCGCTGGCGGCTGCCCGCGTACGAACTGGAGGACATCGTCCAGGAGTTGCGCGGGCGGGACATCCGGTACGGCGCGGCCCGCGAGGCCCTGCCGCAGCGGATCGCGCACGCGGTGCTGGTGCAGATGGAGCGGTCCGGGGAGGCGCCGGACGACCGGGTGCAGGACGCCGTGGCCCGCAACAGCGCGGTGAAGGCGGCCGTGAAGGAGATCTGGCCGGCCGTCGACCCGGCCAAGCTCGTGCTGCGGCTGCTGACCGACGCGGACTTCCTCGCCGAGCACGCCGCCGGGGTGCTGGACGAGGACGAGCAGAAGACGATCCTGTGGGCCAGGGCGGTGCGCAGTGTGAAGTCGGCGAAGTGGTCGGCGGCGGACGCGGTGCTGATCGACGAGGCGGCGGACCTGATCCAGCGCACGCACTCGCTCGGCCATGTGGTGCTCGACGAGGCGCAGGACCTCTCCCCCATGCAGTACCGGGCCGTCGGCCGCCGCTGCACCACCGGCAGCGCGACCGTGCTGGGCGACCTGGCGCAGGGCACGACGCCGTGGGCGACCCGCAGCTGGGACGAGGCGCTGGCGCACCTCGGCAAGCGCGAGGGGGTCATCGAGGAGCTGACGGCCGGCTTCCGCGTGCCCACGGACGTCATCACCTACGCCTCCCGCCTGCTGCCGCACATCGCTCCCGGCCTCACTCCGGTGGCCTCGGTCCGCGAGAACCCCGGTTTCTTCGAGGTCCGTACGGTCGCGGAGACGGCGGAAGTGGTCGCGGCCTGCGGGCAGTTGCTGCGCAACGAGGGCTCGACGGGCCTGATCGCCGCCGACGCCCGCATCCCGGTGCTGGCCGAGGCGCTGACGGCGGCGGGGATCCCGTACCTGGCCCCCGGCGAGGAGACCACCGAGGAGGCCCGCCTCACCCTGGTCCCGGCGTCCCTGGCCAAGGGTCTGGAGTACGACTACGTGGTCCTGGACGAGCCGCAGGCGGTGGTGGACGGCGAGCCGGACGAACGCACCGGTCTGCGGCGCCTGTACGTGGCGCTGACGCGTGCGGTGTCGGGTCTGATCGTGACGCACTCGGCCCCGGTACCGGCCCAGTTGGCCTGACGGCCTAGGGTGTCGGCCGTTCCGTCACGTCCCCATGGAAGGGCCTCCCTTGAGCACTCCACCGCCTCCGCACCCGGCCTACCAGCACAACCCCGGGGCCTACCAGCAGGCTCCCGGGGCGTACCCGCAAAGCCCCGGGCCCTACCAGCAGGCCCCGGTGGGCTACGAGCAGGCGCCGGGGGCGTACCAGCAGGCGCCGGTGGGCCACCCGCAGCCTTCCGGGCCGTACGGGCAGGCGCCGGGCGGCTACCCGCAGGCGCCGGACGGCCACGGGCAGGCGCCCTACCCGCAGGCGCCAGGTGGCTACGGGCAGGCCGGGTACCAGCAGGCCCCCGGCGCGTACCCGCCCGCCGCCGGCGCCGGGTGCGAGGTGTGCGGCGCGGCGCCCGCGACGGAGGTGACGGTCCGCGGCCACCAGGGCATGCTGATCATCATGCGGCAGCTGCGGCGGCGCGGCACCTTCTGCCGCTCCTGCGCGCTCGCGGTCTTCCGGAAGATGCAGTCGGACACCATGGCGCAGGGCTGGTGGGGTCCGGCGTCGATGATGATCACGCCCATCACCCTGCTGATCAACCTCTTCGCCCTGGCCAAGATCCGCAAGCTCCCCGCGCCGGTCGCCCCCCAGGGCCCCGGACTGGACCCGGGCCGCTCGGTGTTCGCCCGTCCGATGGGGATAGTGGGCCTCGTCCCGCTCCTCGGGTTCACCTCGTTCCTGCTGCTCGTGTTCATCGGGATGGCGGCGCGATAACCGCAACCGGCGGGGACGGCCACCTCCCGTCCAGGGCCCTCCGCCACTCGGCCACGGCCGCCGCGGAGACCGGCCCCTGCCACCCGGAGGGCCGCGCCGCCCCGCCGATGTGGAAGGCCTCGATGCCGGCGGCCCGCAGCCGCGGGACGTGGTCCAGGCGCAGGCCGCCCCCGACCAGGAGCTGCTGACCGTAGCCCGGCTCGCCCCGCCGGGCCGCCTCCGCGGCCAGCGTGGGCAAGCCCTCGTCCACACCGCCGGCGGCGCCCGCGGTGAGGTAGGTGTCGAGGCCCGGCAGGTCGGCGAGCTGCTTGCGCAGGGCGTCGCGGTCGGCGGCCCGGTCGATCGCCCGGTGGAAGGTCCACGCGCAGCCGTCCAGCGCGCGGACCACCCGCTCGACGGCGGCCAGGTCGACCCCGCCGCCGGCGTCGAGGAAGCCCAGGACGAACTGGTCGGCGCCGGCCTCGCGCAGGTCGCGGGCGACCCGGACCAGACGGTCCACGTCACCGGCCGCGAACCCGTCCGCGAGGCGGAGCATCACGCGCAGGTCGATGTCGACGGCGGCCCGGATCCCGGCGACGGTGGCGGGCGCGGGGCTGAGCCCGTCGGCCGCCATGTCGGTGACCAGCTCCAGGCGGTCCGCGCCTCCGGCCTGGGCGGCGACCGCGTCCTCGACGTCGAGCGCGATCACCTCCAGGACTGCACGCTTGCTCATGGCACCCCATTCATCGGCGACTACAGGTCTAGTCCAATTCAAGACTACGCCGGTTCCGTACCCGCCCGGGCCGCGCCTCACCCGGAGATGTCCGGCCCCGGGGCCGCGGCGGGGGCGCCGGGCGGGAGAATGGCGCCATGGCCGACCTTGACGACCTGCGTTCCCGCTGGGTGCGGGCCCTGCTCGCGACCCGGGAGGACCCCTGCCACCCGGACCCGTACCGGTACGCCGACGCCCTGCTGCGCCGCTGGCAGGAGCCGCAGCGCCGGTACCACACCGTCGAACACCTGGCGGCGGTCCTCGACCACGTCGACGTCCTGGAGGCGTACGCGGACGACCCGGACGTCGTACGCCTGGCCGCCTGGTTCCACGACGCCGTCTATCTGCCGGAACGGTCGACGAACGAGGAGCGCTCCGCCCGCCTCGCCGAACGCGCGCTCCCCGAGGCCGGGGTCGCACAGGACACGGCCGCCGAGGTGGCCCGGCTGGTCCGGCTCACCGTCACGCACGACCCGGCCGAGGACGACCGCGACGGCCAGGTGCTGTGCGACGCCGACCTCGCGATCCTGGCCGCGCCCCCGTCGGCGTACGCCGCCTACACCGCCGAGGTGCGCGAGGAGTACCACTTCGTGCCCAACGACGCCTTCCGCCAGGGGCGTTCGGCGGTCCTGCGCCAACTCCTCGCCCTGCCCGCGTTGTTCCGCACGCCGTACGGGCAGGAGCACTGGGAGGCCACCGCCCGCTACAACCTCTCCAGTGAGCTGGAAATGCTGTCGACCTGAGGGAGCCGGGCCCCTAGGGTTCGCCCATGCGACCGATAAACGGGGACGATGTGACCGAGGCCGTGGCGGGCTGCACGGCGATGCTGCGCGCGGCGCTGGAGCGGGACTGGAGTGCCGTGCGGGCCGGACGGCTGGAGTGGGACTGCCATGCCACCGCGGTCCATGTGGCCGACGACCTCATCGCCTACGCCGCCAATCTGGCCGGGCGCGCGCAGGACGACTACGTCCCCTTCGAGCTGAAGCTGGACGAGGGCACCGGCAACGCGGGCCTGCTGCACGTCATCGAGACGACCGGCGCGCTGCTCACCGCCGCCGTCCGCACCGCCCCGGCCCAGGCCCGCGGCTTCCACCCCTACCCCTTCCGCAGCGCCGACGCGGAGGGCTTCGCGGCGATGGGCGTCGCCGAGGTGCTGCTGCACACGCACGACATGGCCGAGGGCCTCGGCATCCCCTACGAGCCGCCGGCCGAGCTCGTCGTCTCCCTGCTGGCCTGCCTCTTCCCGCACGTCCAGCCGGGCCCCGCCCCCTGGCCGACCCTGCTGTGGGCCACCGGCCGCGGCGAGCTGCCCGGCCGCGCCCCGGTCACCGGGTGGCGCTGGTCCAACAACCTCGTCATCCCGGCCGGGCGCCTCACCCTCACCGGTCTCCGCCCGGCCGCCGCCCAGGATCTGCACCTCGGCGGCGACGGCGGCTTCGCGTGGATCGAGGGCGGCCCGTACCAGGGCACCCGCGACGCCGCCGGAATGCAGCTCAAGGCGTACGAGGCCGGTGTGCACCGGCCCGAGTTCAACGTCTTCGTCCTGGTCCGCGCACAGGACGGCCGCGCGGTCGGCGGCATGGGCTTCCACGGCGCCCCCGACGAGGAGGGCTGCGTGGAGATCGGCTACGACCTCGCCGAGGCCGCGCGGGGCCAGGGGTACGCCACCGAGGCCCTGCGGGCCCTGTCGCAGTGGGCGCTGGCGCGCGACGACGTGCGGACGCTCATCGCGAAGATCGACCTGGACAACGCACCCTCCCGGGCGGTGGTGACCCGCGCCGGGTTCCGGCTGGTCGCCGAGGACGACAAGCTCGTCACCTACGAACTGCGCGGCTGAGCGGACCGCTTGCGCCGGCGCAGCCCCGACTCGCGCAGCAGCCGCACCACGTCGCGGCTGCTGGTCTCCACCGCCCCGGCGGCCACCGCGTCCGCGTACCGGTGCGACGGAAGGTCGTAGTGGTCGCGCTCGAAGGCCCGCCGGGGCACGCCCAACCGCTCGGCGAACAGATGCAGTTCGTCGTACGACACATCGCTGACCAGGTGCGACCACATGCGGCCGTGGCCGGGCCAGGCGGGTGGGTCGATGTACAGCGTCACGACGAGGCCATCCCGCCCGTGGCCGCCCCCAGCGAGCCCACCGGCGCGACCCTGACGCCCACCTTGGCGCACACCCAGTGCGGGTCGGGGCCCAGTTCGGGCTCCACGTCCAGGGCGTGCGGATCGCCGGAGCCGCACACCGGGCACAGCGGCCAGCGGCCGTAGCGCTCCAGCAGCGCGTCCTGGACGTCCTGTGCGACCAGCCCGGCGACGTAGGCCGCGCCGTCCGGCCACTGCTCGACCCACCAGCGCCGCTCCGCGACGGAGTCCTCGACCAGCGAGACCACGTCCGCCTCCGCGACGTCACCCGCGACGAGGTCGGCGAGCACGAGGGCGCGCGCGGCATGCAGGGCCTGCTCAAGGGGGCTGAGGGGTTCCATGAAACCCATTGTGCGCACTCTTGACCACGACATCGAACCGAAAATATCTTTCATCCGTGACCCAGGACGTGAAGGAAATTTTCGGCAGTCCGGTCGGCTCCCTCGCCGCCAAGGTGCGCACCCTCGCCCCTTCCATGACCCGCTCCATGCAGCGTGTGGCGGAGGCCGTCGCGAACGACCCGGCCGGCTGCGCCGCCCTGACGGTCACCGGTCTCGCCGAACTCACCGGTACCAGCGAGGCCACCGTCGTGCGCACCGCCCGGCTGCTCGGCTACCCCGGCTACCGCGACCTGCGCCTCGCCCTCGCCGGGCTCGCCGCACAGCAGCAGTCGGGCCGCGCGCCCGCGATCACGACCGACATCGCGGTGGACGACCCCATCGCCGACGTCGTCGCCAAGCTCGCCTACGAGGAGCAGCAGACCCTCGCCGACACGGCCGCCGGTCTCGACACCGCGCAGCTCGACGCCGCCGTCGGCGCGCTGACCGGCGCACGGCGCACCGACGTGTACGGCATCGGGGCGTCCGGCCTCGTCGCCCAGGACCTCACGCAGAAGCTGCTGCGCATAGGGCTCATAGCCCACGCCCACAGCGATCCGCACCTCGCGGTGACCAACGCGGTGCAGCTCCGCTCGGGCGACGTGGCGATAGCGATCACCCACTCCGGCTCGACGGGGGACGTCATCGAGCCGCTGCGGGTGGCGTTCGAGCACGGGGCCACCACCGTGGCCATCACCGGCCGGCCCGACTCGCCGGTCACCCAGTACGCCGACCACGTACTGACCACGTCCACCTCACGGGAGAGCGAGCTGCGACCGGCCGCGATGTCCTCGCGCACGAGTCAACTGCTCGTGGTGGACTGCCTGTTCGTGGGAGTGGCCCAGCGGACCTACGAGACGGCGGCGCCCGCGCTGGCCGCGTCGTACGAGGCGCTGGCTCATCGGCATCGCACCAACCCCAGGTGATCACCAGCACGCAACGGCACCCGACCCGAGAGAGCCACCCCCCATGACCTCTGCTGACCTGCGTCGTCAGTTGTCCTCCCTGACCACCGAAGCCTTCCGGCCCGAGCTCGCCGACATCGACCGTCTGCCCACCCTCGACATCGCCCGCCTCATGAACGGCGAGGACGCGGGCGTGCCGGCCGCCGTCGCCGCCCGCCTTCCGCAGATCGCCGCGGCGATCGACGCCGTCGCCGAACGCATGAGCCGGGGCGGGCGCCTGGTCTACGCCGGCGCCGGCACCGCCGGCCGGCTCGGCGTACTGGACGCCTCCGAGTGCCCGCCCACCTTCAACACCGATCCCGCCCAGGTCGTCGGCCTGATCGCGGGCGGCCCCGACGCGATGGTCACGTCCGTCGAGGGCGCGGAGGACTCCAAGGAGCTGGCCCGCCGGGACCTGGACGCACTGAAGCTCACCGAGGACGACTCGGTCGTCGGTGTCTCCGCCTCCGGCCGCACCCCGTACGCGATCGGTGCGGTCGAGCACGCCCGTGCCCTGGGCGCGCTGACGATCGGGCTGGCCTGCAACGAGCGGAGCGGGCTGGCGGCGGCGGCCGAGCACGGCATCGAGGTCGTGGTCGGCCCCGAGCTGGTCACCGGCTCGACCCGGCTGAAGGCCGGCACGGCCCAGAAGCTGGTCCTGAACATGCTGTCGACGATCACGATGATCCGGCTCGGCAAGACCTACGGGAACCTGATGGTCGACGTCCGGGCGTCGAACGACAAGCTCCGGGCCCGCTCCCGCCGGATCGTGTCCCTGGCCACCGGAGCTTCGGACGCGGAGATCGAGAAGGCCCTCACCGAGTCCGGCGGGGAGGTGAAGAACGCGATCCTGGCGCTCCTCGCCGGTGTCGACGGCCCGACGGCCACCCGCCTTCTGGAGGAGTCCGGCGGCCATCTGCGTGCCGCGCTGGCGCACGCGGCCCACTGACCCGCACGCTCGGGGCGTGCGCAACGACCCCGCCTCCACCGCGAACGCCGTCCTCACCCGGGTCGGCGGCCCGGCCAACGTCACCTCCGTGGCCCACTGCATGACCCGCCTCCGGCTGGCCCTCGCCGACCCGGCGGCGGCGGACGAGGCGGGGCTGCGGGCCCTGCCCGGCGTGCTCGCGGTCGTGTCCGACGGCCCCGCCTGGCAGATCGTGCTCGGCCCCGGAGTGGTCGACGAGGTCACGGCGGAGGTGGAGGCACGGGTCACGGCCGGCCGGCCGGGGGACGCCGGGGCTCGGTCGACGCAGGAGGGGGACGCCGAGGACGGGGCGGAGGGGGCGGAGGGGACGCGGGCCGCCGACGGGCGTCCGGAAGAACCCGGCGCCCGGTTGAAGCAGGAGCTGCGGCAGCGCGACGCCACCCCGTTCAAGAGCGCCCTGCGGCGCGTCGCGAACGTCTTCGTGCCGCTCATCCCCGCCCTGATCGGCTGCGGCGTGCTGGCCGGGCTGGGCGGTCTGCTGGCCAGCACCGGCCTGCTGCCAGGACTGACCCCCGCCCTGTCCGCCATCGCCTCCGCGTTCCTGGCGCTGATCGCGGTGTTCGTCGGCCACAACACGGCCAGGGAGTTCGGCGGCACACCCGTGCTCGGCGCCGCGGTCGCCGCCGTCGTCGTGTATCCGGGCGTGGCGAAGGTGCCGGTGTTCGGGACGCACCTGGCCCCCGGGCAGGGCGGCGTGCTCGGCGCGCTCGCGGCGGCCTGGCTCGCGACGCGGGTGGAGAAATGGTGCCGGGGCAGGGTGCCCGGAGCCCTGGACGTCCTGCTCACCCCCACGGTCACCGTGCTCGTCCCCGGACTGGTGACGCTGTACGGCCTGATGTACGCGGCCGGTGCGGTGGCCTCGGCGATCGGCACGGCGGCGAACTGGCTCCTCGCGACCGCCGGAGCCGTCGCCGGACTGGTCCTGGGCGGCCTGTTCCTCCCGCTGGTCATGCTGGGCCTGCACCAGGCCCTCATCCCCATCCACACCACCCTCATCGAACAGCGGGGCTACACCGTCCTGCTCCCCCTGCTGGCCATGGCGGGCGCGGGGCAGGTGGGCGCGGCGCTCGCGGTGTACGTCCGCCTGCGCCACGACGTCCCCCTGCGTACGACGATCCGCTCGGCGCTCCCGGCCGGACTGCTGGGCGTCGGCGAGCCCCTGATCTACGGTGTCTCGCTCCCCCTCGGCCGCCCGTTCCTGACGGCCTGCGCGGGCGGGGCGGCGGGCGGCGCGTTCGTCGGGTTCTTCGCGATGCTCGGCACCCAGGTGGGGGCGACGGCGATCGGCCCGTCGGGCTGGGCCCTGTTCCCGCTGCTCGCGGGGAACCGGGGCCCGGCCGTCGCGGCGGCGATCTACGCGGGCGGGCTGCTGACCGGGTACCTGGTCGGCTTCGCGGCGACCTATCTGTTCGGCTTCCCGCGCCGGCGCCGCACCTCCGCACCGGTGTGACGACCGCCCGCTACCTCGGCCCCGGCGCCCGCCAGACAAGGGTGTAGCGCCAGAAGAGCCGCCGCCGGAACCGGGCTCCGGGAAGCAGCCGGCGGGCCTCTCGCCCGACCTCGTCGTAGGTCATCCCGGCCGCACGGGTGGGCGCGGTCATGGACACGGGTCTGCGGACGGCCGGCCGCCGGTGGTTCTTCAGCCACCCGGTCAGCACGTTCAGCGGCAGGGAGACCAGCCCGCGCGCGTGATCGACGGGCCGCGCGTCCCGCGCACACCCGACGACGACCAGCGTGCCGCCCGGCGCCAGTTCCTTCCGGAGGCGGCCGAGGGTCTCGGCGAAGGGGAGGTGATGGAGTACGGCGACACAGGTGATGACGTCGTAGGGGCCGGGGGGAAGGTCGTACGGGGCGGAGGCGAGGGTGTAGGTGACGGGGAGGGCCGGGTCGGTCAGCTCCCGCGCCCGGTCCAGAATCGCCGCGTCGGCGTCCACCCCGACGACCGCCTCCGCACGCCGGGCCAGCACCCGGACCAGATCGCCGCTGCCGCAGCCCACGTCCAGGGCGGTACGGACCCGCCGCGGCACCTGCCGCAGCAGCCAGGGGTGGAAGTGGGCGTTGTGATCCCAGGGATGGGCGGCGTTGAAGCGGTGGAGGGCGTCGACCAGTCGACTCGGCAGCACGTGCACTCGCTCATTCCACCACGGGCCGTCCGGCGCCGTACCCGGGACCGGTGGGCCCGGGGCCCGGCGGGCGTTACCGTCGGACCATGAACCACGCCCAGCTCGCCGCCCTCGGACGGGCCCTCCGGCTGCTCGGGGAGCACGGAGAGGCGCTGACCGCCGACACCCCGGACACCCGGCTGCACGAGATCAGGAGCGATCTGCGCCGAGCGCTCGATCTGCTGGACGAGAGTGTCGCCTCCGGCGCCCCGGCCACCCGGTGCGCCGAGCATCCGCAGGGGCCCGTCGACGAGAGCGCGCCCGATCTGTGTCTGCTCTGCGAGACCCGGCGGCGCGCGGCGCGGAGGTCGGAGTTCCAGGGCCGGCCGGGCCCGGCGCAGCCGGTGGCCACCGCTCCGTCCCGGTACGGCGTGCGCGCCGACCGGCCCCAGCCGCAGCAGCGGTGGCTGCCGGAGGCGTGGAACGGGCAGGAGTGGCAGCTGTGCGGGACGCCCCGCCGGGACCGGCACGAGGCCGAGGCGTATCTCGCCGCCCAGCGGCGCGGATCACGGGCCGCGATGGCGTACCGGCTCGTGCACGAGTTCACCGACTACGAGGTGCTGCGGGTGTGGGGCACACCCGTGCACATCGACATCGAGCCCATGGGCAATCTGTAGCCGCCGTCAGCTCAGCAGGGGCGAGGGCAGGAAGTCGTACCCCTCCCAGATCAGCCTGCTGCGCTCCTCCGGGTACGGGCCCGTCGTCGGCTGCGTGTCCAGGATCTGCACCAGGCGGGAGTCCGGGTCGTAGGACGGCCAGCCCGGGTCTCCCGTCCGTGCGAACGTCGTCCAGGCGCGGCGCATGAAGGACGACAGGCGCTCCGCCTCCGGTGTGGGTCTGCCGCCGGGGAAGAGCAGGGCGCCCAGGTCCGCGCCGTACGTGCCGAAGAGCAGCGGGATGTCCAGGGCGTGGCAGGCGCCCAGCAGGCCGTCGCCGCCCGGGGCGGGCCAGGTCAGTTCGTAGACATGGACGCGGCCGCCGCCCGTGTGCTGGGCCTCCGCGAGGCGCAGGCTGGGCAGCGCGAACAGCCAGTCGGTCTGCACGCGTGCGAAGAGCTGCTCCGCGTTGTCGTCGGGGAAGGCCGACCGGTAGGCCTTCTCGCCCGTCTCGCCGCCCGGTGCGTACAGCCGCAGGGTCGCTCGCGCCAGCTCGTCGGTGACCTTGCCGCGCAGGCCGGCCAGGACCAGGAACAGGCGGTACTCGTCGCGGTTGTGGCCGACGACGAGGTCGATGTCACGGGCCGCGCCGGAGGCGAGGGCCTGCCAGGGGGTGCGGGGCAGGACGTCGCCGTCGACGACCGGGGCGAACGGGACGGTGGTGGGGGCCACCTGGCCCCATCGGGCGGTGAACCGCGCCATCTTGGTGCCCAGCGCCGCGCCCGCTTCGGTCAGCCGCCGCGGGTCGACCTCCGCCAGGTCGGCCGCCGTGGGCTCGCGGCCCGCTTCGGCCGCCAGGGCCGCCGCCAGGTCACGGGCCAGATCGGCGGAGAAGAACGTGCCGGGCACGCTCTGGGCCACCGCCCGGCGGAACAGTCCGCGGGCCCTGGGCATCGCCAGCAGCGAGGCGATCGAACCCGCGCCCGCCGACTCGCCGAAGACCGTGACCTCGGCGGGGTCGCCGCCGAACGCGGCGATGTTCTCGCGGACCCATTCCAGGGCCGCCACCTGGTCCAGCAGGCCGCGGTTGGCGGGTGCGCCGTCCCAGAGGGCGAAACCCTCCATGCCGACGCGGTAGTTGAAGGTGACGACCACGGCGTCGCCTTCGCGGGCGATGTGCCGCGCGTCGTAGCCGGGCTGGCCGCCGTGGCCCAGTTTGAACGCGCCGCCGTAGATCCACACCATCACCGGGCGGGCGGCGGACGGGTCCGGGTCGGGGGTCCAGACGTTGACCGTGAGCCAGTTGTCGTCCCGCGGGGCGGGCGGCTGGGCCGCGCGGCCCAGGATGCCGGCCTCCTGCGGGGGCGGGGGGCCGAACGCGTACGCCTCCCGGGTGCCGTCCCAGGGACGGGGCGGGCGGGGGGCCTGGAAGCGGGCCGCGCCGACGGGCGGAGCGGCGAAGGGGATGCCCCGGAACACCGACAGGCCCTGCTCCCGCAGGCCGCGCACCGCGCCATGGGCGGTGCGCACCACGGGGCCGTCGGTGTCCGGGGCGCCACTCTCCTGGGCCTGGGACTCGCTCGTCGTCATGCTCGCTCCTCACTGGTCATCAGGGCAAACGTACGACAGCGGTCACAAGTGCCCGGCCAGGGGCGGGACTTAGCTGAGCGTCTTCAGCGAGGCGGCGTCGTACGACTTCAGCTCGTCGAAGCGGTCGGAGAGCACCTTGGCCGCCCACTCCGGGTCCTGGAGCAGCGCGCGGCCCACGGCGACCATGTCGAACTCGTCGGCCTCCATGCGGTCCAGGAGGTTGTCGATGCCCTTGACCTCGGAGCCCTGGCCCTGGAAGGCGTTGATGAAGTCACCGTCGAGGCCGACCGACCCCACGCTGATGACCTGCTTGCCGGTGAGCTTCTTCGTCCAGCCCGCCAGGTTCAGGTCCGAGCCGTCGAACTCCGGCAGCCAGTAGCGGCGGGTGGAGGCGTGGAAGACGTCGACGCCGGCCGCGGCGAGCGGGGTCAGGATGGCCTCCAGCTCCTCGGCGGTCTCGGCGAGCCGGGCGGTGTAGTCCTGCTGCTTCCACTGCGAGTAGCGGAAGATGACCGGGAACTCGGGGGACACGGCCTCGCGGACCGCCGCCACGACCTCCGCGGAGAACCTCGCGCGGGCCACCGGGTCGCCGCCGTAGGCGTCCATGCGCCGGTTGGTGCCCTCCCACAGGAACTGGTCGAGGAGGTAGCCGTGGGCGCCGTGGATCTCCACGCCGTCGAAGCCGATGCGCTCGGCGTCGGCGGCGGCCCGGGCGAACGCGCCGATCACGTCGTCCAGGTCCTTCTGGGTCATCGCCTTGCCCGTGGGCTCGGCACCCGCGGTGACCAGGCCGGAGGGGCCGACGGCCGGGGCGTCCGGGAAGGGGGCGTCGCCCTGGTTGCGGACCATGCCGATGTGCCACAGCTGCGGCACGATCGTGCCGCCCGCCGCGTGTACGTCCTCGGCGACCTTCGCCCAGCCCGCGAGCTGCTCCTCGCCGTGGAACCGCGGCACGCGGTCGCTCTGCCCGGCCGACTCGTGGCCGACGTACGTCCCCTCGGTGACGATGAGCCCGACCCCGGCGGCGGCACGGCGGGAGTAGTAGGAGCGCACGTCCTCGCCGGGAACGCCGCCCGGCGAGAACATACGGGTCATCGGCGCCATCACGATCCGGTTCGGAACCGTGAGACCGTTGAGCGCGATCGGGCGGGACAGTATCTGGGCCGCGCGGGAGGCGGGCGTCGTGACGGTCACGTGAGGGGCTCCTCGTGAAGGGCGGGGTTAACCGGTCGGTATGTGAGTACGCATTGTTGCAGCCTCTTAAGTAATCGCCTATGCGCCGCCCCACATTCCGGCCCGGCCGCAGCCCTTACGTGACACCGCTCACACTGTCCCGGTTCAACCGCCGCACCCGCTCCCGCAGCACCTCCCCCGGCGGCGCCGGCTCGACCGACTCCGGCGGACAGTCCCACTCCCGCCCACCCCCGACGGGCCGCAGCTGTACGCGACCGCCCACGCGCCCCATCACCTGACCGAGCCGCCCGCTGCGGGTGTCGACGGCGTACTCGGCGGCCCGGGCGGGCCCCTCATTGGAGGTCGATTTCTTCAACTCCATTGCGCCAATTCCTCCACGCTGAGTGTTCACGTTCACCACACAGCGTGGCCGTCGGCGCCCTAGCCTGGCCAGATACGGCGCCCCAACAGCACTGTTTGTAGGACGAGGAGTTGCCATGCCGGGACCGAAGGACCTCGACCCGTCGTCATCGCCACGCGCCTTGCTGGGGGCGGAGTTACGGCACGCCCGCGAGCGGAAGGGGCTGAGCCAGGAGCAGCTGGGCCAGCGGCTGTTCGTGAGCGGGTCGTTCATCGGGCAGTTGGAGGCGGGGACGCGGCGGATGCAGCCGGAGTTCGCGCGAATGCTGGATGAGGTTCTGGAGACGAACGGCTTCTTCCAGCGGAACTGCGGGGCGGCGGCCAAGTCGAAGTTCGAGGAGTCTTTCGAGGTGGCGGCGGAGGCGGAAGCTCACGCAACGGCGATCAGGCAGTACACGCCACTCCTCATCCCAGGGTTGCTGCAGACACCCGCGTACGCCCGGGCCGTGAACCGCGCATACGACCCGACGGCGCCGGAGGAGACCATCGAAGAGTGGGTGGAGGGGAGGATGGAGCGGATCCGCCTGCTGGATCATCCAACAAACCCGTTGTTGTGGATGGTGCTTGACGAGGCGGCGCTGCACCGGGAGACCGGTGGCCGGGCGGTGATGGCGGAAGCTCTGCACCGCGTTGCCGACCTGTCCCGCCGCAGCCGGGTCATCGTGCAGGTGCTGCCCTTCAGTGCGGGTGCGCACACGGCGATGCAGGGTGCGCTGAAGCTGATGGAGTTCGCGGACGCCCCTCCGCTGGTCTACTTCGAGGGAGTGCGCAACGGGCGTCTGGAGGACGACCCGCCCACCGTCACCCAACTGAGGTTCGTCTTCGACCTCCTCGTGGCCTCCGCACTCTCGCAAGAGAAGTCCCTGGCCCTGATCGAGGCGTTGGCGCAGGCTTACGCACATGAGGAACATCCCTGACCTGAGCATGGCCACCTGGCACAAGTCGAGCTACAGCCAAGGCGGCAACGACTGCCTGGAAGTCACCCACGACTTCCCCGCCCTCGTCCCCGTCCGCGACTCCAAGACCCCCCAAGGCCCGAAGCTCGTGTTCCGGCCGGAGGCCTGGTCGGCGTTCGTCGCGAACCTCAAGCCTTGAGCCCCGAGCCCTCTTTGCAGGGAATGGGTAGGGTCTCAACCCACCCTCCCACCCGGCGAGTTGACTTGACGCATCCGACTTGCGACGCACGGTGACGATCCTCTAGCGTCACCGCATAACGAACAGCCCCCGTCAGGTGCTACCAACACCTGCGGGGGCTTGACCGCCGAGATCGGAGCAACGATCCCGTGGCTGATGCCAAGTTTAGTCCTGCCCTCCTGCCCGCGCACGCGTCCCCTCACCCGATGGCCAACCCGGGCTACGGCAAACGCACCGCACCGGGCCAACGCCCCCGCACCAACCACGCCTTCGCGCACCTCGCGCCCCGCGAAGCAGCCATCGCCGACTACCTCGACCGCCTCCCCGAAGGCGCCGACATCTCGGTGAAGACGCTGGCCAAGCAGCTCCCCTACGGCCAGTGCGCCCTCCGGACAGCCCTCAACCGCATCCAGGCGGCGGGGCACTTGCGGCGAGGAAGGGAGCGGCTGGAGACGGAAGACGGGGGCTCGCGCTGGATCACCCGATCGTGGTGGTCCCGTACCGCACGCGACGACGCCTGGTGGGCGGCGTTCACGCGCGGCGACGTACCGGAGGAGCCGCACCCGCCCGAACGACCCGGCCCCACCCGCTCCCGCGCGCACATCCTCCTCGCCGCCCTCGGCCGTACCGCCCCCGTCCTGTCCCTCTCCGCCGCCGACTGCGCCGCGCTCGCCCCGCTGCTGACCGAGTGGTTCGCGCGGGGGGCCACCGACGAGGCCGTGCTCCGCGCCCTGACCGAGGGCCTGCCGACGCCGGTCCACCACCCGGCAGCGCTGGTCCGCCGCCGCCTCATCGACAAGCTCCCACCGGAACCGCTCCCCCGCCCGCCTCGGCGAGTACTGGAGTGCGCGGAGTGCGGGGTGCCGGGGCGGCCGGAAGCACTGCCCGGGGGCGTGTGCGGCGGCTGCCGGGGCGAACGCGCCCCCGCACACCCGCCTACGCCCCTGCCCGCCCCCACGGTCCATGCCCGCGCGGGCGAGATCCGGGCCGCGATGTCCCTGCGACGACGAGAGAGGACACCGAGATGATGCCCATCGAGGACTTCGAGGAGCTGGCCAAAGCGGCTCCTGATGCCGTTTGCCTCGAATTCGTCAACGGCCGCATCCGCACCAAGGAACCGCTCAGCGTTGAGGACTTCGAGGAGCTGGAGCGCCGGGCGCCGGAGACCGTCCGGCTTGAGTACCTGAACGGAAAGCTAGAGGTGAAAGCCCCTCAGGACGGCAACCACTCCTGCATTCACACGTGGCTGACGCGCCTGCTCCTACTCCAACGCCCCGGCCACGGCCTCTACCCCTTCTCCGGCGTCAAGACACAGACCGACCGCAATGGACGAGCCCGTACGGCGGGGCCTACGCGCGGCGCGGTCACTTCAAGGGGCACGGCGAATGGTCCGACCCCGACGGCATCCTCATGGTCCTGGAGATCACCGTCCGCGACCAGGACACCAACCAGCACGACCGCATCGACAAACCGATCGGTTACGCCGGCGCCGACATTCCCGTCCACCTCCTCATCGACCGCGACCACAACACGCTCACCGTGTTCAGCGAGCCCAAGGACGGCCGCTACCAGCAGATCGTCTCTCGTCCTTGGGGTTCCGCAGTGGACATCCCCGCTCCCGTCGGTATCACCCTCGACACCACCGAGCTGAAGGACTACGCCGACTGACCCTTCCCGCTCCCCCTCGTTCGGTCTGTCGACATCGAGTATCTTGACATCGAGATTACTTGGACGGCGGGAAACGGGGGCTGGCCATGCGACGGGCCGGGGACGGCAAGGGCGGCAGGGACGGGCTGATAGCGCAGCTGCGGCGGCCACCGGGCGGGCGGGACGCGCGGATCATGCTGCTCGCGCAGTGCGTGGACCGGACCGGGACCGGTGTGTGGGCCGCGGCTTCCGTCCTCTATTTCACCTTCGTGAGCGGGCTGGACGCGCGCCGGCTCGGGCTGCTGCTCGGGGTCGGCGCGATCGCCGGGATCGCCGGGTCACCCCTTGCCGGGCGCGCCGCCGAACGGCTCCCCGTGCGAGGGCTGCTGATCGGCTGTCATCTGCTGCGGCTGGGGACGATGGGCCTGCTGCTGGTCGCCCACGACCTCGCCGCCCTGCTGCCCGTGGTCGCCCTCACCAGCCTCGCGGAGCGCGCGGCCAAGACCCTGGAGATGCTCTTCGCCACCCGGGTCGCCGGTGAACGGCGAGGCACCTACCAGGCGCTGTTCCGTAGCGTGGCCAACGCCGGTTACGCCGTCGGCGCGGGCATCGCCGCGCTCGGCCTCGCCGTGGGCACCCCGAACGCCTATCGCGCGCTGATCCTGGCCAACGCGCTCTCCTACCTCGTGGCCGCCGGGCTGGTCCGGCGGACCCGGGAGCCGGCGGGCCACGGCCTGGTCGTGGCGCACGGCGACGGCAAGGACGGCAGCACCCCCGCCCCCGACCCGACCCCCGCCCGCAGCCCCTGGCGGGACCCCGGCTACCTGCTCTTCGTCCTGCTCGACATCCCGATGAACCTGGACGACTCCGTCATCGGCGTCGGACTGCCGCTGTGGCTGGTGCACCGCACCAGCGCGCCGCACGCCGTCGTCCCCGCCTTCCTGGTGGTCAACACCGTGCTGGTGGTGCTCCTGCAGCTCCGCGTCTCGGCATGGGCCGAAGGCCCGCGCCGGGCGGCCGCGGCCGTGGGCTGGTACGGCGTGACGCTGTTCGCCTGCTGCCTCGTGCTGGCGACCGCCACCGGCGGTGGGGCCTGGTCGGCCTCCCTCGCCATGCTCGCGGCCGCGCTGCTGGCCACCCTGGCCGAACTGCTGCGCTCGGTGAGCTCCTGGGAGCTGGCGGTCGTCCTGGCGCCGCCGCGCGCCCGGGCTTCCTATCTGGGCGTGGCCGGGATGGCGCAGTCGGTGCAGAAGGCGGTGGGGCCCCTGCTGCTGACCGGCGCGGTGATGACGGCCGGCCCGGCGGGCTGGCTGGCGCTCGGGGCGGCCGTCACCGGGCTCGGCGTGGTGCAACGGCAGGCCGCGCTGCGGCGGCTGACGGCCCTCGCCGCGCCCGGCGCCGGCTCCCGGACACGCCCGAGGGCGGCACTCCCCGCCACTGACAGGGAGTGCCGCCCTCGGTAAGGACGTTGATCAACCAGGGGCCGGGGCCCCGAGGTGGATCAGAAGTCCATGTCACCGCCCGGCATGCCGCCGCCGGCCGGCGCGGCGGCCTTCTCCGGCTTGTCGGCGATGACGGCCTCGGTGGTGAGGAACAGCGCGGCGATGGAGGCGGCGTTCTGCAGCGCGGAACGGGTCACCTTCGCCGGGTCGATGATGCCCTCGGCGACCAGGTCGACGTACTCGCCGGTCGCGGCGTTCAGGCCGTGGCCCGGGGTCAGGTTGCGCACCTTCTCCACCACGACACCGCCTTCGAGGCCGGCGTTGACGGCGATCTGCTTCAGCGGGGCCTCCAGGGCGATGCGCACGGCGTTGGCGCCGGTCGCCTCGTCACCCTCGAGCTCCAGCTTCTCGAAGACCTGGGAGGCCTGCAGCAGGGCCACGCCACCACCGGCGACGATGCCCTCCTCGACGGCCGCCTTCGCGTTGCGGACGGCGTCCTCGATGCGGTGCTTGCGCTCCTTGAGCTCCACCTCGGTGGCGGCACCGGCCTTGATGACCGCGACACCGCCGGCGAGCTTCGCCAGGCGCTCCTGCAGCTTCTCGCGGTCGTAGTCCGAGTCGCTGTTCTCGATCTCGGCGCGGATCTGGTTCACCCGGCCGTTGACCTGCTCGGAGGAGCCGGCACCGTCGACGATGGTGGTCTCGTCCTTGGTGATGACGACCTTGCGGGCGCGGCCCAGGAGGTCCAGGGTCGCGTTCTCCAGCTTGAGGCCGACCTCCTCGGAGATGACCTCGCCGCCCGTGAGGATGGCGATGTCACCGAGCATGGCCTTGCGGCGGTCACCGAAGCCCGGGGCCTTGACGGCGACGGACTTGAAGGTGCCGCGGATCTTGTTGACGACCAGGGTCGACAGGGCCTCGCCCTCGACGTCCTCGGCGATGATCAGCAGCGGCTTGCCCGACTGCATGACCTTCTCCAGGAGCGGGAGCAGGTCCTTGACGGAGCCGATCTTGGAGTTCGCGATGAGGATGTAGGGGTCCTCGAGCGACGCCTCCATGCGCTCCATGTCGGTCGCGAAGTAGGCGGAGATGTAGCCCTTGTCGAAGCGCATGCCCTCGGTGAGCTCAAGCTCCAGACCGAAGGTGTTGCTCTCCTCGACGGTGATGACGCCTTCCTTGCCGACCTTGTCCATGGCCTCGGCGATGAGCTCGCCGATCTGGGTGTCGGCGGCGGAGATGGACGCGGTGGAGGCGATCTGCTCCTTGGTCTCGACGTCCTTCGCCTGCTCCAGCAGGGCGGCGGAGACGGCCTCGACGGCCTTCTCGATACCGCGCTTCAGGGCCATCGGGTTGGCGCCGGCGGCGACGTTGCGCAGGCCTTCCTTGACCAGGGCCTGGGCGAGCACGGTCGCGGTGGTCGTACCGTCACCGGCGACGTCGTCCGTCTTCTTGGCGACTTCCTTGACCAGCTCGGCGCCGATCTTCTCGTACGGGTCCTCGAGCTCGATCTCCTTGGCGATGGAGACACCATCGTTGGTGATCGTGGGGGCGCCCCACTTCTTCTCGAGGACGACGTTGCGGCCCTTGGGGCCGAGCGTCACCTTCACGGCGTCCGCGAGCTGGTTCATGCCGCGCTCGAGGCCGCGCCGCGCCTCCTCGTCGAACGCGATGATCTTGGCCATGTGAAGTGGTCCCTCCAGGACTGGGGGTGATTCCTTCGGACCGCGCCCGCGCCCGCGACGGACGGCTCGCCGACCCGTGGTTCCTTGCCCCACATGGCCTGCGGGCCTCACCGACCCGGTCCTTCTTTGTCACTCTCACCTTCAGAGTGCTAACGCAATGATTAGCACTCGGCATGGTCGAGTGCAAGCGGCTCAGCCGGATCAGCCCGGGGCGAACGGGGGCAGCCCGGACACGGCGAAGGGCCCGCACCCTGTGCGAGGTGCGGGCCCTTCGTGCGAGAAACGTTCAGGCGCTGAGGCGGACCATGTCGGCCTGCGGGCCCTTCTGGCCCTGCGAGATCTCGAACTCCACCCGCTGGCCCTCTTCCAGGGTGCGGTAGCCGTCCATCTGAATGGCGCTGTAGTGGACGAAGACGTCCGCACCACCGTCGACCGCGATGAAGCCGTACCCCTTCTCCGCGTTGAACCACTTGACGGTGCCCTGAGCCATGCCTAACTCCCCTATTACTGGCCCTTGCACAGATCCGCACTTCGCGGACCCGGGTCAGACCTCACCCCCCATTGGTCGGGGGCGTGCGCCGGAACGCGTCGACCGCGGCTGAATGTATCTGTCCAACTGCCGTCTGCAACAGGTCAATCGGACGAGAATTCTGGACGGGAACGGTCCGGAATGTGGTGAGAATTCACCCGACTTCGGGGCAACTCGGGCCCCACAAACGTTACAAAAGCCGCATAAAACCCCCGCATTTTGGCTGTTTCTTGCGGGGTGCGCGGCGTGCGATCCGGGGCTTACGACCCGGAGATCGTGGTCAGGTTCCCCAACTGTACCGCGCTCAATCACGCAGAATTGCCCCCTCCGCTTCTCTTACGGAGGAGGCAATTCCATGAACAATGGGTAACCGATGTTACCCAAGGTAACGATCAACCGCCGGCGACGGCCGGAATGATGGAGACACCGGCGCCGTCCGGGGTGGCGGTGTCCAGGCCCTGCTCGAAGCGGACGTCGTCGTCGTTGACGTAGACGTTGACGAACCGGCGCAGCTTGCCCTGGTCGTCCAGGACGCGGGCGGCGATCCCCGTGTGGTTCTTCTCCAGGTCCTCGATGACCTCGGCGAGGGTCCCGCCCTCGGCGGGCACCTCGGCCTGACCGCCGGTGTAGGTGCGCAGGATGGTGGGGATGCGAACGGTCACGCTCATGCGAGGCCAGCCTCTCGGAAGGAGTCCAGGGTCGGGCGGATGGTGGCGGTCAGGCCGGTGCCGGCGACCGCGTCCAGGGTCTTCAGGCCGTCGCCGGTGTTGAGGACGACCGTGGTCTTCGTCGGGTCCAGGACGCCGTCCTTGAGCAGCTTGCGGGTGACGCCTACGGTCACCCCGCCCGCCGTCTCGGCGAAGATGCCCTCGGTGCGGGCCAGCAGCTTGATGGCGTCGACGACCTCCGCGTCCGTCACGTCCTCCACCGCACCGCCGGTGCGGCGCGCGATGTCCAGGACGTAGGGGCCGTCGGCCGGGTTGCCGATGGCGAGGGACTTGGCGATGGTGTTCGGCTTCTGCGGCCGGACGACGTCGTGGCCGGCCTTGAAGGCGGTGGACACCGGGGAGCAGCCCTCGGCCTGCGCGCCGAAGATCTTGTACGGCCGGTCCTCCACCAGGCCCAGCTTGACCAGCTCCTGCAGACCCTTGTCGATCTTCGTGAGCTGGGAGCCGGAGGCGATCGGGACGACGATCTGGTCGGGCAGCCGCCAGCCGAGCTGCTCGCAGATCTCGTAGGCGAGGGTCTTGGAGCCCTCCGCGTAGTACGGCCGCAGGTTGACGTTGACGAAGCCCCAGCCCTCGCCGGCCGGGTCGCCGATCAGCTCGGAGCAGAAACGGTTCACGTCGTCGTAGTTGCCCTCGATGCCGACGAGCTCGCCGCCGTAGACCGCGGCCATGACGACCTTGCCCTGCTCCAGGTCGTGCGGGATGAACACGCAGGAGCGGAAGCCGGCCCGGGCTGCGGCGGCGCCGACGGCACCGGCCAGGTTGCCCGTGGAGGAGCAGGAGAGGGTGGTGAAGCCGAAGGCGCGGGCGGCCTCCAGGGCCTGCGCGACGACGCGGTCCTTGAAGGAGTGCGTCGGGTTGCCGGAGTCGTCCTTCACGAACAGGCCGCCGGTGACGCCGAGTTCGCGGGCGAGGTTGTCGGCTTGGACGAGCTTGGTCCAGCCCGGGTTCAGGTTCGGCTTGCCGGCCACGTCGGCGGGGACGGGCAGCAGCGGCGCGTACCGCCAGATGTTCGCGGGGCCGGCCTCGATGCGGCGGCGCAGCTCTTCGGTGTCGTAGCCGGAGAAGTCGTAGGCGATCTCCAGCGGGCCGAAACACTCCTCGCAGGCGAACACGGGGCCGAGCGGGACGCGGTGACCGCACTCGCGACAGCTCAGGGCCGCGGCGGGGCCAAGGTCGACGGGGGAGGTGGAGGTGCTTGCAACTGTCTGCACAGCCATGGAGGCGAGGCCCTTTCTCCTCATCTTCCTCACGACGCATCTCGCCGTGAGACGGATTTGGCACCTTCCCTAGCCGGGAGCCTCGCTGGAGAACGAGTGACCGACTGGAGGGTTGCCGGGGCTTCATCGGGCCGTGTCCCTCTGCCCCTCTGGATGAGCGGTATGCAGTTGTTGAACTCGGTTGAACGCGGAACGACCCCCGACATGCGATGGTCATCGGCGTTGTTCAAGACTGTAACCGAAGGCCGGGACAGTTGAGATAGTCGTCCGAACCGCGAGATGGATCACACGGCTCACCCGTGTGGTCACGAACAGTGAGGAGTCGCAGACCGTGCTGGAAGAAGTCGAGCGCTGGCTGGCCACCCGCTCCTGGTCCGTGACCGATCGCCCTCTCCACCGGATCCTGTCCGCCAAACAGCGCACGGGCCAGACGATCAGCGTCGTGCTGCCCGCGCTCGACGAGGAGGAGACGGTCGGCGACATCGTCGCGGTCATCCGTCACGACCTCATGGAGCGGGTGCCGCTCGTCGACGAGATCGTCGTCGTCGACTCCGGCTCCACCGACCGCACCTCCGAGGTCGCCGCCGCCGCGGGTGCGCGGGTCGTTCACCGCGACGAGATCCTGCCCCGCATCCCCACCGTCCCCGGAAAGGGTGAAGTGCTGTGGCGCTCCCTGCTGGTGACCGGCGGGGACATCCTCTGTTTCATCGACGCCGACCTGCGGGAGTTCTCCGCCGACTTCGTCTCCGGGATCGTCGGCCCGCTGCTCACCGAGCCGGACGTGGACCTGGTCAAGGCGATGTACGACCGCCCGCTCGCCGGGACGGCCGGGCAGGGCGGCCGGGTCACCGAGCTGATGGCCCGGCCGCTGCTGAACATGCACTGGCCGCAGCTGGCCGGGTTCGTGCAGCCGCTCGGCGGCGAGTACGCGGCCCGGCGCTCGCTGCTGGAGCAGCTGCCGTTCCCGGTGGGGTACGGCGTGGAGCTGGGCATGCTGGTGGACGCGCTGCACCTGGCGGGGCTGGACGCGCTGGCCCAGGTCGACGTCGGGGTCCGCAAGCACCGGCACCAGGACGGGCAGGCGCTGGGCCGGATGGCGGCGGCGATCTACCGCACCGCCCAGCTCCGGCTGGCCCGGGGCCATCTGATCCGGCCGTCGCTGACCCAGTTCGAACGGGGCGAGGACGGCTTCGAACCGCGCACCTACTCGGTGGACACCGAGGAACGGCCGCCGATGCTGGAGATCGCGGAGTACGCCGAGCGCAAGGTGGCCTGAGGCCGGGTGCCGTCCGCGTCCGCGGTGGCCGGAGTTCGTATACGTCCGCGTCACGGGGCGTAGCCGTACGTTTGAGCGTTTCCGGGCCGGGCTAGGTTGAGGACCATGGCTGCCACGCAGGGTGCTGAGGTGCTGGTCGCGTCCAATCGCGGCCCGGTGTCGTACACGGTGGACGAGCACGGTTCGCTGCACGCCAGGCGGGGCGGCGGCGGGCTGGTCTCGGGGCTGTCGGCCATCGGGTCGGACGCGGACTCGGTGTGGGTGTGCGCGGCCCTCGGCGACGGCGACCGCGCGGCCGTCCGGCGTGCGCAGGGCGGGCTGCTGCCGGCCGGGGACACCGGCGGACAGCGGGTGCGGATGCTCGACATCGACGCGGCCGTGCACGCGGACGCCTACAACGGCATCGCCAACTCGGTGCTCTGGTTCGTCCACCACATGCTGTACCAGACCCCGCTGGAGCCGGTCTTCGACGCGGAGTTCCGGCGGCAGTGGGCGTCGTACGAGGCCTACAACCGGGCGTTCGCCGAGGGGCTGGCCCAGGAGGCGGCCGCGGGGGCGGCGGTGCTGGTGCAGGACTACCACCTGTGCCTGGTGCCCGCGATGCTCCGTGAACTCCGTCCCGACCTGCGGATCGGCCACTTCTCGCACACGCCCTGGGCGCCGCCGGAGTACTTCGCGCTGCTTCCGGACGACATCCGCGAGCAGCTGCTGGCGGGCATGCTCGGGGCGGACCGGGTGGCGTTCCTGACCTGGCGCTGGGCGACGGCCTTCATGCGGTGCGCCGAGGACCTGGGCGCCGAGCGCTACCTGGTGGGACGGCCCAGCGGCGCCTCCCCGCACATCGAGCACCTGGGCGAGGGGCGGCGGCGCACCCACGTCGGCGTGCACTCTCTCGGTGCGGACGGCGACTTCCTGCGGGCCCGCTCGCGCGAGCCCGACGTCGCGGAGCGGATGGCGGCCCTGCGGGCGGAGATCGGTGCGGGCCGCAGGACGATCGTGCGGGTCGACCGGACCGAGCTGTCCAAGAACATCGTGCGCGGCCTGCTGGCCTACCGGCAGCTGCTGGAGGACCGTCCCGAGTGGCGCGAGCGGGTGGTGCACATCGCCTTCGCCTACCCCTCACGGCAGGACCTCGCCGTGTACCGCGACTACACCGCCGCGGTCCAGCGGGTGGCCGAGGAGATCAACTCGGCCTACGGCACACCGGGGTGGACCCCGGTCGTGCTGCACGTCAAGGACGACTTCGCACGCTCCCTGGCCGCCTACCGGCTCGCCGACGTGGCCCTGGTCAACCCCATCAGGGACGGTATGAACCTGGTCGCCAAGGAGATCCCGCTCGTCTCCGACCAGGGCTGCGCGCTGGTGCTGTCCCGGGAGGCCGGGGCGTACGAGGAGCTGCGCGCCGACGCGCTGGCGGTGAACCCCTACGACGTGCTGCAGACCGCCCGGGCCCTGCACGAGGCGCTGTCCCTGCCGGACAGCGAGCGGGCGCAGCGGTCGAAACGGCTGGCCGCCGCGGCCACCGCGCTGCCGCCCGCCCAGTGGTTCCTGGATCAGCTGCGGGCCCTGGAGGAGCTTCAGTCCAGCTGAGCCGCCAGCGCCCGCAACAGCCGCACGACACCGGCGGGGCCGTCCACGACCAGGTCCGCCCGTTCCGCCAGTTCCGTGACCTCCGTGCTGCCGCTGCAGACGAGGAGGCCGGGGACGCCGTCGGAGCGGAGTTCGTCCACGGCGGCGAAGGCGGGCAGGTCGCCGAGGTCGTCGCCGGCGTAGAGGACCGACTCGGCGCCGGTCTTGCGGACGTACTCGCCGAGGGCCACGCCCTTGTCCATGCCCGGCGGGCGCAGTTCCAGGACCATCCGGCCGGGCTCGACGATCAGGCCGTGGCGGGTGGCGAGGTCGGTGAGGGGGCCGCGCAGGGCGTCGAACGCGGCCTGTGGATCGTCGGCGCGGCGGGTGTGGACGGCGACCGCCCGGCCCTTCTCCTCGATCCATGTGCCGTGCCAGGCTCCGGCGCGGTCCAGCACGCCCGGCAGCTCGGCGCGGACCGCCGCGACGCCGGGGTGCGGGGCCGGGGCGGTGACGGTGCCGGTGACCGCGTCCCAGCGTTCGGCGCCGTAGTGGCCGAGGACGGTCAGGTGCTCCAGGCCGGGGACGCCGGCGAAGCCGCCGTGGCGGACCGCGACGCCGGCCGGGCGGCCGGTGATCACGGCGACGGAGGCGACCTTCGGGGCGAGCTCGGCGAGGGCCGGTACGGCCTCGGGGTGGGCGCGGGCCTGTTCGGGGTCGGCGACGATGGGGGCCAGGGTGCCGTCGAAGTCGAGGCCGACGATCGCTGCGGCCGGCTTCGCCAGGAACGCGGCGAGGCCGTCCCGGCCGGGCTGGGTCTGCGGGGTCGGCAGAGGGTCCATACAGCGACAGTATCCAGCGCGGGCCGGCCTCACTCCTGGGGCTCCGCCCCAGACCCCGCCTCGCCCACCCACCACCCGACTCGGCCGGTTCAAAGGGCACCCACGCAGCTGCGGGCAGTCGTGCCGCTGGGGCGGCACGGGTGGGCGCAGCGGCACTCTGCCGGCGCCGGCAAGCGACCCCACCCCGGCCGCCGTGACGCCGCTCAGCGCTCCGCGCGGTGCGCCTCCCTCACCCGGCGCAGGCGGTTCACCGTCACCGGGTCCAGCGCCAGGGCCCGCTCGTCGTCCAGCAGGGCGTTCAGCAGCTGGTAGTAGCGGACCGGGGACAGGCCCAGTTCCTCGCGTATCGCCCGCTCCTTCGCGCCGGGGCCGGGGAAGCCGCGGCGCTCCAGCGCGAGGACGGCTTGTTCGCGGTGGCCGAGTTCCATGCCCGCCACCGTAGCGCCGGGCACCGACAACCGGCTCAGCCCGCGTCGCCGCTGTCGGCCGCGGTCGCCGTCGCCTGGAGCCGGGACAGCACGCCGGAGGGGCTGCCGCCGGGGGCGACGGCCTGGCCGATGTCCTGCTTCACGGCCGCGCTGACCGTCGCCCAGGAGGTCTTGCCGACGGGGTACAGCTCGGAGGTGGGCAGCTGGTCGAGGAAGGGGCGCAGGGCCTTGTCGGCCGCGGAGCCCGACTCGCCCATGGTGTTGGACGCCGAGCCGGTGACCGGGAGCAGGCCGTAGGTGCGGGAGAAGTCCAGGACGTTCTTCTCGCTGTAGACGAAGTTCAGGAAGTCGCCGGTCTGCTCGGCGTGCCCGTTCTGCTTGAAGGCCATCATCCAGTCGGCGACGCCCATGGAGGCCCTGGCCTTGCCGGTGCGGCCCGGCATCGGCACCATGCCGAACTTCACGCCCTTCTTCTCGGCCTGCTGGATCAGCGTGGGGTGCCCGTTGAGCATGCCGACCTGGCCGTCGGCGAAGGCCGCGAAGGCGTCCGCTCGGTTGAGCTTGGCGGGCGCGACCGGGCCGGTCAGGCCCTTGCCGACCAGGTCGTCCCTGAGCCAGGTGAGGGTTTCGACGTTCGGCGCGGAGTCGATGGTGTAGGTGCCGATGTCGTCGGTGTAACCGGTGCCGCCGCTCGCCCCGCTGAGCAGCCACTGCATGGTCTCGGCTTGGGCCTCCTCGGGGCCGAGCGGCAGCGCGAAGGGGTACTTCACGCCCTTGTCCTTGAGTGTCGTGGCGTCCGCGGCCAGTTCGTCCCAGGTGGTGGGCGGGGTGATGCCGGCCTTGGTGAAGAGGGTCTTGTTGTAGAAGAGCACGCGCGTGGAGGCGGCGAAGGGGATGCCGTACTGCGTGTGGTTCCACTGGCCGGCCTCGGAGAGCTGGGAGAGGAAGTCCGCCTGGGTGCGGATGGAGAGCAGCTCGGAGGCCGGGTAGAGCTTGCCGGCGGCCGCGTAGTCGGCGTAGGAGCCGATCTGCGCCATGTCGGGGGCGTTCCCGGCCGCGACCATGTCCTTGACCTTGCGGTCGACGTCGTTCCAGGAGTAGACGCTGACGTCGATCTTCACGCCGGGGTGCTTGGACTCATACGCCTTGACCAGGGCGTCCCAGTACTTCTTGGAGCTGTTCGCGGCGGAGTCGCCGTAGTCGGCGGCGACCAGTTTCAGGGTGACGTCGGAGGAGCCCGTGCTCCCGCAGCCGCTGAGAAGTGAAGTCATGACCAGGGCGGACACCGCCGCGATCGTTCCTACCGTACGCCGACGCACCGTCAAAGCCCCAACCCTGCTGTCTGACCGTTCAAGAAATGGACACATAAGGTCTACACCACGCGAGTGGACTAGACCTCTTGCGGGTGCGAGGTTCACACTAGGGTCCGTGGTGAGACATGTCATCGCCCTGGACGTGGGCGGTACCGGGATGAAGGCCGCCCTCGTCGGCGACGACGGCGAGCTGCTGCACCTCGCCCGCCGCGCCACCGGACGCGAGCGCGGACCGGACGCGGTGGTCAGGACGATCCTCGACTTCGCCGCCGAGCTGCACGCCCACGGCGCCGCGCACCACGGCGCACCGGCCGTCGCCGCCGGCATCGCGGTCCCCGGCATCGTCGACGAGGAGCGGGGCGTCGCCGCATACGCGGCCAACCTGGGCTGGCGGGACGTACCGCTGCGCGCGCTGCTCACCCAGCGGCTCGGCATCCCCGTCGCCCTCGGCCACGACGTGCGCACCGGCGGCCTCGCCGAGGGCCGGATCGGCGCGGGCAAGGGTGCCGACCGGTTCCTGTTCGTGCCGCTCGGCACCGGGATCGCGGGCGCCATCGGCATCGACGGGCGGGTGGAGGCGGGCGCGCACGGTTTCGCCGGCGAGATCGGCCACATCGTCGTACGGCCGTCCGGCATCCCCTGCCCCTGCGGGCAGCACGGCTGCCTGGAGCGGTACGCCTCCGCGTCCGCCGTCAGCGAGGCCTGGGCGGCGGCCTGCGGGGACCCGGACGCGGACGCCGCCGACTGTGCCAAGGCCGTCGCGTCCGGCGACCCGGACGCCGTCCGGGTCTGGCAGCAGGCCGTGGACGCGCTCGCCGACGGGCTGGTCACCGCGCTCACCCTGCTGGACCCGCGCACCCTGATCATCGGTGGCGGTCTCGCCGAGGCGGGGGAAGTGTTGTTCCAGCCGCTGCGGGACGCCGTCCGGCGGCGGGTCACCTTCCAGAAGCTCCCGGCGATCGTGCCCGCGGCCCTGGGCGACACAGCGGGTTGCCTGGGTGCGGGACTGCTGGCCCGCGACCTGCTCGACCGCACCGCACCCGGCTCCACCGACCTCGACCCCACCGACCCCCCGGAGGTAACCGCCTGATGGCTCCCAGCTTGGTTCTCACAGGTGCTCGGGTGGTGCTGCCCGGCGGAGTGGTGGACGACGGCCGCGTGTCCGTCGAGGGTACGAGGATCGTGGCCGCGGCCGCCGAGAGCGCCAAGGTCGTCGACGTGAGCGGCCACTGGCTGGTCCCAGGCTTCGTCGACATCCACAACCACGGCGGCGGCGGAGCCTCCTTCTCCGGCACCCCCGAGCAGATCCTCACCGCGATCCGCACGCACCGCCTGCACGGCACCACCACCCTCGTCGCCTCGACCGTCACCGACGAGATGGACCTGCTGGTGCGGCAGGCCGGGCTGCTGAGCGAGCTGGCCGAGCAGGGGGAGATCGCCGGTATCCACTTCGAGGGGCCGTTCATCTCGCCGTGCCGCAAGGGCGCGCACTCCGAGGAGCTGCTGCGCGACCCGGACCCGGCCGAGGTGCGCAAGCTGATCGACGCGGCGCGCGGCAGGGCGAAGATGGTGACCCTCGCCGCCGAACTGCCGGGCGGCATCGACTCCGTGCGGCTGCTCGCCGAGCACGGGGTGATCGCGGCGATCGGCCACACGGACGCGACGTACGAGCAGACGGTCGAGGCCGTCGACGCGGGCGCCACGGTCGCCACCCACCTCTTCAACGCGATGCCCCCGCTGGGCCATCGCGCGCCCGGCCCGGTCGCCGCCCTGCTGGAGGACGAGCGGGTCACGGTCGAGCTGATCAACGACGGCGTGCACCTCCACCCCGCCGCCCTGGAGCTGGCCTTCCACCGCGCGGGCGCCTCCCGCGTCGCGTTCATCACGGACGCGATGGACGCGGCCGGCTCCGGCGACGGCCGCTACCTGCTCGGCCCGTTGGAGGTCGAGGTCAGCGAGGGGGTGGCGCGGCTGGTGGAGGGCGGCTCCATCGCGGGCTCGACGCTCACCCAGGACCGGGCGTTCCAGCGGGCGGTGACCGTCGACAAGCTGTCGGTCGAGGACGCGGTGACGGCCCTGTCCGCGAACCCGGCCCGCCTCCTGGGCCTCTTCGACCGCGTCGGCTCCCTGGAGCCCGGCAAGGACGCCGACCTGCTGCTGCTGGACGCGGACTTCGCCCTCAAGGGCGTGATGCGGCAGGGCGCGTGGGTGATCCCGCCCCAACTGGCCTGATCTGCCCGTCTTTTCCCTCGACGGCGGCCGACTCGTGACTGGGCCGGCCGCCTTCTCTTTGGCATGATCGAGGCCCGGAAACCGATGACGGGCGCGACGACCGTCGCCAGGCACTTCGAGGGAGGTCGGCCCGGGTGATCCTCACGGTCACGCTGAACACCGCTCTCGACCTCACCTATCGCGTGCGGTCGCTGCGGCCGCACGCCTCGCACCGGGTCTCGGAGGTCGTCGAGCGGCCGGGCGGCAAGGGTGTGAACGTGGCCCGGGTGCTGGCCGCGCTCGGCCACGAGGTGACGGTCACGGGCTTCGCGGGCGCCGCGACCGGCCGGGCGATACGCGACCGGCTGGCCGGCATCGGCGGCCTGACGGACGCACTGGTCCAGGTCGCCGGAGCGACCCGGCGCACGATCGCCGTGGTGGACGAACTCTCGGGCGACACCACCCAGTTGAACGAGCCGGGCCCGCAGATCGAGCCGGCCGAGTGGGGTGTGTTCCTGGACCGCTACGAGGAGCTGCTGGCCGGCACCTCGGCGGTGGCCCTGTGCGGCAGCCTGCCGCCGGGTGTCCCGGTCGGCGCGTACGCGAACCTGGTCCGGACCGCCCGCTCCCACGGTGTCCCCGTGCTGCTGGACACCAGCGGCGAACCGCTCCGCCGCGGGGTGGCGGCCCGCCCCGACCTGATCAAACCCAACACCGACGAACTGGCCGAACTCACCGGCTCCCACGAACCGTTGCGCGCCACCCAGGACGCCCGCCGCCGCGGCGCCCACGCGGTCGTCGCCTCTCTGGGCGCGGAAGGCCTGCTGGCCGCCACCCCCGAGGGCCGCTGGCGCGCCACACCCCCCGCCCGCCTCCACGGCAACCCGACGGGCGCGGGCGACTCAGCGGTCGCGGGCCTGCTCTCGGGCCTGGTCGAGAAACTCCCCTGGCCGGACCGCCTCGCCCGCGCGGCCGCGTTGTCGGCGGCGACGGTACGGGCCCCGGCCGCCGGCGAGTTCGACCCCGCGGTGTACGAGGAGCTGCGGGGGCGGGTGGCCGTGACCGGGGTCGTCAGCGCGGCCTAGACGTCCTTCGTGACCTGACCCTGCTTCAGCTTGACCTTGCTGATCAGGGCGTTGCACTTGTCGCCGGAGCCACAGGAGACGGAGATCGTGTTGGGGACCTGCTTCAGGGTCGGCCACACGTAGGAGTACGTCCAGCCGTTGGCGAAGTCGCCGTTCTTGGCGTGACGGTAGTTCACCATGCCCAGCTTGCTGCCGAACGGGGTGCCGTTGACGGTGACCGACATCGACTGGTCGTCGTCGGCCGTGCTGTAGTACACGAACAGGGTGTACGCGCCGGCCGACGGGGCGTTGACGTTCCAGGTGACCGAGGCGCCCGGCTGGTTCAGCCCCGTCACATAGCTGCCGTCGGAGGAGCTCGCGCCCTTGACCTCCGAAGCCTTCGACGCACCGCCGGCCGGCGTGAGGGCCGAGGCGTCGGCGTGCAGCGCGTCGCCCGCCGAGGCACTGCTCGCCGACGGGCGGGGAGCGTGGCTCTGGGACTGGGTCGGGGTGGTGTCGGCCTCGTTGCCGGTCTTCTTGTCGTCGTTGCCGTTGATCATGGCGACGCCGATGCCGATGACGACCGCGGCGACCACCGCGATCGCGCCGATCAGGAGGCCCTTGGTGTTGGGGCCGCGGCGGCCGGGGGCCGGCGGTACCGGCTGGCGGCCGGGCGGGGTGCCGCCGGGCAGGGTCTCGGGGGCCTGGTAGTGGGCGTTCGGCTGGCCGTAGGCGCCCTGCTGCTGCGGCACGGTCGGCTGGCCGTACTGCGGCTGCTGGGCGTACTGGCGCTCGCCGACCGTACGCACTCTGCTGACCGAGCCCGGGTAGCCGTAACCGCCGGACGGCGGCTGGGCTCCTCGGGCCTGACCGTCGGCGTACAGATAGCCGAACGGGTCGTCGTCCTCGGGCGTGCTCGGGCCGTTTTCGCCGGGCGTCATCCCTTGGTCTCCTCAGCAGGTGCGGGTGGATGCGATACAGGTCTGGAAGGGCGAGCCTACCCGCTCCGAGTGAGCCAAACGGGTGACTCAGACCGCATCAACTCTCTGACCTGCGGGTCATCCGGCGCGTCGGTGTTGTTTGGGACGAGATCGTTTCTCTACGTACATACGCTCGTCGGCTGACTTCAACACTTCGTCCGCAGTCATGCCGCAGTGTGCCCATCCGATGCCGAAACTCGCGCCCACCCGGACGGCCCGGCCCTCGGCCCGGATCGGCTGGATGATCTCGTTGCGCAGCCGGACGGCGAGGTCCTGGGCGTCGGCCCGGCCGAGGCCGTCGGCGAGGATCACGAACTCGTCGCCGCCCAGGCGGGCCACCGTGTCCCCGTCGCGCACCCCGTGCGAAAGGCGCCGGGCCACCTCGATCAGGACCGCGTCGCCCGCGTTGTGCCCGAAGCGGTCGTTGATCGACTTGAAGCCGTCGAGGTCGCAGAAGAGGACCGCGAGGCCCTTGGTGCCGTCGTCCCGGTCGTCCTCGGGGGCCACGGTGTGGACATGGTGGTCGTAGGCGTCGTAGCCCTCCGTGCTCGGCCGGAAGTCGAAGCCGTGCCCGGCGGGGGCGTCGAAGGCGGGGTGGCCGTAGGCCGCGTCCAGGGACTCCAGGTCACCGGCGTGGGCGGGGCGCCGGCACAGCCGGGCCGACAGGCGCGAGCGCAGCTCGGCGGAGTTCGGCAGGCCGGTGAGCGAGTCGTGGGAGGCGCGGTGGGCGAGCTGCAGCTCGCGGCGCTTGCGCTCCTCTATGTCCTCGACGTGGGTGAGCAGGAAGCGGGGGCCGTCGGCGGCGTCCGCGACGACGGAGTTCCGGAGGGACACCCAGACATACGTGCCGTCGCGGCGGCCCAGGCGCAGCTCGGCCCGGCCGCCCTCGGCGGAGGTCCTGAGCAGGGTGCCGATGTCCTCGGGGTGGACCAGGTCGGAGAAGGAGTAGCGGCGCATCGCGGAGGCCGGGCGGCCCAGCAGGCGGCACAGGGCGTCGTTGCTGCGCAGGATGCGGCCGTGCTGGTCGCCGCCCATCTCGGCGATGGCCATGCCGGAGGGGGCGTACTCGAAGGCCTGCCTGAAGCTTTCCTCACTGGCCCGCAGGGCCTGCTGCTCGCGCTCCAGGCGGACCAGGGCGCGCTGCATGTTCGCACGCAGACGCGCGTTGCTGATCGCGATGGCGGCCTGGAAGGCGTACATCTGCAGGGCCTCGCGGCCCCAGGCGCCGGGGTGGCGGCCGTTGCGCGGCCGGTCGACGGAGATCACCCCGAGCAGCTCACCGGAGGAGCCGCCCTGCACGCCCGGGGTGTACATGGGGGCGAAGAGGCGGTCCGAGGGGTGCCACTCGTCCTCGAAGCGGGGGGCCGGGCCGTCGGTGTACCACTGGGGGACGTCGTCGTCGTCGAGGACCCAGCCCTCGGTGTGCGGTATGAAGATCAGGTCGCCCCAGCGCTCACCCATGGTCAGCCGCCGCTCCCAGGACTCGCGGGAGCCGACCCGGCCGGTGATCAGGGCCTCGGCGGCGGAGTTCCCGGAGAACGCGGCGACGACGAGGTCGCCGTCGGGGCGTACGAGGTTCACACACGCCATCTCGTAGCCGAGGGCGTGTACGGCGCCGTCGGCGACGGTCTGCAGTGTGTCCGCCAGGCTGCGTGCCGTGTTCATGTCGGCCATGACCTGGTGCAGCTGTCGCAGGGACGCAAGGCGGACATACGGCTCCGACTCGGTCTCCATGCTCGCCCTCCCCCCGAGACCTCGCAGCGAATCAAGGGTTGTCGTCGGCGCTTCTTCAGGGTGCCGCTTACGGTGCTGTTCCAGTTTCCCCGCCACTGAATCACAGCGCGCTGCCCACTCGGTACACAGGGTCAACAATTCCTGCCCCTTGTGACTCAAGTCACAGGAGAACGTGAACAATTGAGTGGAGTTTCTGCGGTTTCCCCATGCGGTTACTGAACGCAATTTTTGCGTGTTTGTTCACTTTGCGTACACAGACGTACACAGCGGTCCGCCCCTGGTCCTAGGACCCGGCTCGGGCCGACGCCCGATGCGGTGCGCGCGGAGCGGAGACTAGCGTTTCCGGCGTGCTGAAGACTCCCTCACCCACCGCCACCGCCGCTTCCGGGCATGCTGAGGGGGTGAGCAACGACGAGTTCCGGGCCGCGATGTCCCGGCTGGCCGCCGGGGTGGTCCTGGTGACCGCGCAGGAACCGCCGCTGGACCCGGACGACCCGGACGCGCCCGGCATGGAGGACGTCGGCATGACCGCCACCGCCTTCCTGTCCGTCTCCCTCGACCCGCCACTGGTCCTGGTCAGCCTGCGCGAGGGCTCCCGCATGGACGACCTGCTCGACGAGCAGCCCCTGTGGGCGGTGTCGGTGCTCGCCGAGAGCCAGCGGCACATCGCGGGCCGCTTCGCCATGAAGGGCCGCATCAGCGACCGGCTGCTCTTCGAGGACATCGCCTACGCCCGCGGCGAGACCACCGGCGCGCCGCTGGTGGGCGGCGCGCTGGCCACGCTGGAGTGCCGCACCGAGCAGCGGGTGGCGGCCGGCGACCACACGCTCGTCATCGGCCGCGTCCTGACCGCACGCGTCCCGAGCGCGGAGGGCGGCCCGCTGCTGTACTTCCGGGGCCGGTACCGGCAGCTGGGCTGAGCCCCGATATCGCGTGGCAGGTACTGAACCGCGCGCCTATGGTGCGCACATGACACCCCGCCTGGAAGAGGTCACACCCGCGAACTTCGACGCGGCGATCGGCATCCGGATCCACCCCGACCAGGAACACGCGGTCCAGCCCGTCGTACGGTCCCTCGCCGAGGCCTACGTCCACCCCGCCGGCGTCGCCTGGCCCCGGCTGATCGTCGACGAGGACCGCCCGGTCGGCTTCCTGATGGCCTTCCTGGACATCGACTGGTACGGCGACGGCAGCGTGCGCCGCTCGGGCCTGTGGCGCCGAACATCGCCGCGGACGCGCAGGGCCGGGGCTACGGCCGCTTCGCCGTCGACGCGGTGGCCGACCTGATCCGGGGCCGCGGCGGCACCGAGATGTACGTCTGCTGGCACCCCGGCGCGGGCGGCCCCGAGGGCTTCTACCTGGGCCTGGGCTTCCGCCCCAGCGGGGAGGTCGACGGGGGTGAGACGGTCGGCGTACGGCGGGTGTGAGGGCCGGGGGGCTGCGCCGGGGTGGTTCCGGTCGCCCGCCGCCCCGGCTCGCCTCAGGCGGGCTCGACGGTCAGCTCCGCCAACCGGTCCGGGCTCGTCACGATGTCGATGGACGCGATCCGGTCGGCCACGAAGGTGAACGTCAGCGCGCGCTCCAGCCGGTCGTCGGCGTACACGACCAGCCCCGTGGCGCCGTCCACCAGCGCGGCACGCGCGACGCGGGCCAGATGGGCGAAGCTCTTCGCGCCGGAGGCGACCCCGGCCGCCCCGATGCTCGTACCGGCGTCGCTGCGGGCCAGCACGTCCGGGTCGAGCACCGCCAGCAGCCCGTCGAAGTCACCGTCCCGCGCGGCCGACAGAAAGGCGTCGACCACTTCCCGCTGCCGGACCAGGTCCGCCTCCGGCGCCTGAGCACCGCGCACCCGGCGCCGCGCCCGGCTGGCCAGCTGGCGCGCGGCGGCCGGACTGCGCCCGAGAATGCCGCCGACCTCCTCGAACGGCACCCCGAACAGATCGTGCAGCACGAACGCGAGCCGCTCGGCCGGTGACAGCGTGTCGAGGACGACGAGCAGCGCCACCCCGACCGAGTCCGCGAGCACCGCGTCCTGGGCCGGGTCCGGTGCGGCGGAGGCGCCCGGGTTCCAGGTGTCCAGGGGCTCCTCGCCCCGGGAACGGCGGGAGCGGAGCATGTCGAGGCAGACCCGGCCGACGACGGTCGTCAGCCAGCCCCCGAGGTTGCCCACCTCGCCTGTGTCGGACCGGCTCAGCCGGAACCACGCCTCCTGCACCGCGTCCTCGGCCTCCACGACCGAACCCAGCATCCGGTAGGCGACGGCCCGCAGATGCCCCCGGTACGCCTCGAACCGCTCGGCGAGAAGATCGTCGTCGCGGTGCTGTCCGTCGTCGCTCATCGTGTGGTCCGGCCTCTCCGTCACCGTCAGCGGTCCTCCGCCTCAGTCCGGGTCACTGACGAACCGCGGGCCGAGGATGTGACGGGTGCCGCCCGCCGGGCGGCACCGGCTCACGACCAGTCCCGGCCCGAGCGGCCCCGCTTGGTGTCCGAACGCTGCTTCTTCTCCCGCAGCCGGCGCTCGTTGATACCGCGCGGGATCCGGGTGGGCCGGCGCGGCCTGGGCGGGGGTGCGCTGGCCTCGGCGAGGAGGGCGGCGAGGCGTACGGCGGCGGCCTCGCGGTTGCGCCACTGGGAGCGGTGCTCGGAGGCCCGCACGGACACCACCCCGTCGACGAGACGGCCCGCGAGCCGCTGCAGCGCCCGCTCCTTCCACACCGGAGGCAGCGCCTCGGTGCGCGCCAGGTCGAAACGCAGCTCCACCTGCGAGTCACTGGTGTTGACGTGCTGCCCGCCGGGCCCTGACGACCTGGAGAAACGCCACATCAGCTCGGCCTCGGGAAGCGAGACGGAGCCACGAACGACGTAAGGACCGGACATGCGTCCCATGTTCCCGGTCCGGCCCGCCCCGCGTCACCCGGTTTTCGAGGTTGGTAAAAGAGGTAAAGGGATCCGGAACCATGGGGACCCCCCTCGACGTTCTCCCCGGTGACGGTAGCTTCGTCGGCACAGAAACCTAAAGGGAAGGACTCCCAATCATGGCTGTAAGCCTGTCCAAGGGTGGCAACGTCTCGCTCACCAAGGAGGCTCCGGGCCTGACCGCCGTCACCGTGGGCCTCGGCTGGGACGTCCGCACCACCACCGGCACGGACTTCGACCTGGACGCCTCCGCCATCGCGGTGAACGGCCAGGGCAAGGTCTACTCGGACGCGCACTTCGTCTTCTTCAACAACAAGCAGACCCCGGACAACTCCATCGTCCACACCGGCGACAACCGCACGGGCGAGGGCGCCGGCGACGACGAGGCGATCAACGTCAACCTGGCCGCGCTCCCGGCCGACATCGACAAGATCGTCTTCCCGGTGTCCATCTACGACGCCGAGAACCGCGGCCAGAACTTCGGCCAGGTCCGCAACGCCTACATCCGCATCGTCAACCAGGCCGGCGGCGCCGAGATCGCCCGCTACGACCTCTCCGAGGACGCCGCCACGGAGACCGCCATGGTCTTCGGCGAGCTGTACCGCAACGGCGCGGAGTGGAAGTTCCGCGCGGTGGGCCAGGGCTACGCCTCGGGCCTGGTCGGCATCGCCCAGGACTTCGGCGTCAACGTCTGACGCCCGTCCGTGCGAGCGGACAGCCCCGGACCCGGCCCGCCCGCGGTCCGGGGCTTCCGTCGCCGCCCGGAAATCCCGGTGGGGACAGCACGGCCTGCGGTTAGGTTGCCCCCGTGATCCTTGAGCCCCTCTCCCCCGGCCAGGACATGCCGGCCCCGCTGCTGACCGAACTCACCGCGCTGTACGCGTCCAACCGCGAGTTCCACCGGCTCAGCGGTGACTTCCCCGACCCGGAGGACGTACGCCCCGAGCAGGTCGCGGCTGCGCTGGCCGAGGACCTGGCGATGCCGGACGCCGAGGTGCTGCTCGCCCGCACGGAGCAGGGGCGCCTCGTCGGACTCGCGGGCACCCTCGCCCACCACCCCGACCCGGCCGACCCGGACCCGTGGATCGGGCTGCTGCTGGTGGACGCGGCCGTGCACGGCCAGGGGTACGGCCGTGCCGTCGTGCATCGCGTCGAGAACCGTTTCCGCGCGCAAGGCCGTGGCGCGGTGCGGCTCGCCGTCCTCGCCAACAACCCCAAGGCCCTGGCCTTCTGGACCGCCCTCGGCTACGAACTGATCGGCCACCGCCCCGACCGCGCCCGGGGCCGCTCCTGCGCCGTGCTCCGCAAGGTGCTGGGTGAGGTGCCGCGCACACCGAGAGCGGCGGCCCGGATCGCCGTCGTGGCCCCGGACGGCGCGGTGTTCCTCTTCCGGTACGACGACGCCGAGGCCGGGCCCCACTGGGCCCTGCCCGGCGGCGGCCTGGAGCCGGGCGAGAACCCGCGCGAGGGCGCCCTGCGCGAACTGGCCGAGGAGACCGGCTGGAGCGATCTGGAGCCCGGCCCCCTGCTGTGCACCTGGGAGCACGACTTCACCCGCATGGACATCCCCGTCCGCCAGCACGAGCACGTCTACGTCACCCGCGGTCCCCGCCGGGACCCGGCCGGCCCCCACCTCGCCGCCGAGCACACCGCCGACGGCATCCTCGGCTGGCGGTGGTGGACGAGGCGGGAACTGGCCGAGGAACCCGAGCCGGTGTGGCCGCCGGGGCTCGGGCGGCTGCTGGACGAGTGGGAGGGCTGAACGGGCCGTGCGGCGGACGACGCCGGACGGCGGGACACCGCGGTGCGGGACCCGGCCGGCCGGTCAGGGCCGGGACGGCTTGCGGTCCCCGTACAGCCAGTCCTTCCATATCCCGGTGAAGTCCTGGTGCGGGGCCTTCTTCTCGACGTACGCGGTGAAGTCGGCGGTGTCCGCGCTGCCATGGCGGTGGGCGGCGGCCCAGCCCTGGATGATGTCGTAGAACGTGTCGTCGCCGACCTTCTGCCGGATCTTCTGCAGGACCATCGCACCGCGCTCGTAGACGGGGCTGTCGGAGATGTGGGCGGCGCCGGACGGTTTGGCGGGCGGGTAGGCCCAGATGGCCTCGTTGTCACCGTCGTAGAGGTCCGTGAAGGTCTGCTGGGCGCTCTTGCCGCCGTGGTCCTCCCGGTACAGCCACTCCGCGTAGGTGGCGAAGCCCTCGTTGAGCCACATGTCCTGCCAGGACTTCGGGGTGACCGAGTCGCCGTACCACTGGTGGGCGAGTTCGTGCACGAGCGTGCCGGTGTCGAACTCGTCGCCGGGGAAGACGGGGCGGTTCTGGGTCTCCAGGGCGTAGCCGACGTCGCCCGGCCGGTCGACGATCGCCCCGGTGGAGGAGAACGGGTACGGCCCGAAGTTGATCTCCTCCCACTTGATGATGCCGGGGAGTTGCGCGAGCACCTTCCTGCTCGCCTTCTCCTGGGTGGGGTCGACGGCGGTGAGGATCGGCAGCCCGTGCGGGCCGGTGCTGCGGGTGAGGTCGAAGTGGCCGACGGCGACCGTCGCGAGGTAGCTCGCCATGGGCTGGGCGGTGTGCCAGTGGTAGGTCGTGCGGCCGCCCTTGGTGGTCTGGTCCGTCAACTCGCCGTTGGAGACGGCCTGGAGGCCCTTGGGGACGGTGACGGTGAGGTCGTAGGCCGCCTTGTCGGAGGGGTGGTGGTCGCCCGGGAACCAGGCCATGGAGCCGACGGGTTCGCCGAGGCCGAGGGCGCCGTCGGCGGTGCGCAGCCAGCCCTCCTGGGAGCCGTCGGGGTCGGTGAGCGTGCGCGGGGTGCCCGCGTAGCGGACGACCGTGCGGAACGTCTCGCCCTTGCTCAGGTCGTCGTGCGGGCGGACGGTCAGCTCCTGTCCGGCGCGGTTGAAGCGGGCCTTGCGGCCCTCGACGGTCACCGAGTCGACGTCCAGCCCGGCGAGGTCGAGATCGAAGGCGGACAGGGCCTGGGTGGCGCGGGCGGTGATGACCGCCGTACCGGTGAGCCGGTGGGTGGCGGGGGTGTAGTCCAGGGTGAGGTCGTAGTGCCCGACGTCGTAGCCGCCGTTGCCGGCCTTGGGGAAGTACGGGTCGCGCAGCCCGGAGCCGCCCGGGGTGCCGTGCACACCGCCGTCGCACGCGGTCCCGGTGAGGGCGAGGACGAGCAGGGCCGCGACGGCCGGGACAAGGCGCACGGATCTGGACATGTCAGTGATCTTATGTGCCGGGGGGCGCGGGCAGGCATGACACCATCTGTGACGTGCTCGACATCGGCTACGCCCTCTCCAACCGGTTCCCCGACCCCCCGCAGACCGACTACCGCCGCGCGGACGTCCACGCGCTGCGGCACGACCTGTTCTGCGGAGACGTCTATCTCGCGGACACCAGGACGGACCGGGAACTGTCCACGGCCTGGGGATGGGTGCCGGTGCTGGACTTCGCCTGGGCGCTGTGCGACATCGTGGAGCGGCTGGACCGGGATCCGATGGGTTCCCGCGCCGCCCGGCCGCAGCACGCGGAGCTGGACTTCACCGAGTCCACCGACCGGATGCTCTTCGAGCGCCGCTTCGGCTGGGTGGACATCACCGCCGACTGGGCACCGGCCGAGGAGTCCCCGCTGTCCTTCTCCCACGCCGCACTGCGCCGCGAGGCCCGCGACTTCCTGCACGACCTGATCGCGGACCTCACCGACCTCCACGAGGACCTGGCGGAGAACCCGGCCGTCTGGACCCTGCAGGCCCGCTTTCCGCGGGTGCCGTAGCCTCGCGTGCCCTGGCTCGCTTGCCCTGGCTCGCGTGCCCTGGCTCGCGTGCCGTTCGGGGGGCTCCCGCCGCCAGACGCTCCCGCCGCCCCGGGACCCCGCGCCCCGGCCCCCGCCGTCCTCACTCCACCCGGATGCCCAGCTCCGCCGCCAACGCGGGCGCCAGATCCAGCAGTTGCCCCGCGCTGATCACCGCCCCGGACAGCCGGTCCAGTCCCCGCACGATCTCCAGCGGAGCGGCACCGCGCAGGTCCACGTCCTTCAGCGTCGCGCCGCCGAAGTCGGCCTCTCTCAGCGCGCAGTCGACGAACTCCACCCGCTCCAGGCTCGCGCCCGCGAAGTCCGGCTCGACCAGCACACAGGACTCGAAGGCGACGTCCTTGAGGCGGGCCTCGCGCAGGTTCAGAAAGTCGATCTTGCCGCCGCGCACCACGACCCGCTCCAGGACGGCGCCGTGCAGCTGCGTGCCGCCCAGGCGGGCGTCGACCAGCTCGACGTCCCGGAACGTGGACTCGGCGAGGTGTGTGCCGACCCCGCGCAGCCCGGTCAGGACCGAGTCCAGCACTCTGGCCCGGCCCAGCGCCGTACCGTCCACCGCGCAGCCCGTCAGCGCGCAGTCCATGAACCGGGCGCCCACGCCGTCCTGCCCGGTCAGGTCCGCGTCCCGGAACTCCAGCCCGTCGTAGTCCCCGTCGGGCCGCAACTCCGCGTCGGGCCACGGCTCCAGCGGCGGCAGCCTCAACTCCGGCCGTCGCGCCCCCCGCACCCCTGCCCGGCCGCCCGCCGCACGGCCGCCGCCCATCGCTCTCCTCGCCATGCCCCCATGCTGCACCCCGCCACTGACAATCCGCCCCGGCCTGCGAGGACCCCGTCCATGTCACATCCCGGCACACCGCGGCCGTCCTGGTTACACACCAGGCGAACCGATCCGAGGGAGAGACCGTCCCATGCACTCCATCACCGTCGTCGGCGGCGGCTTCGCCGGACTCACCGCCGCGATCACCGCCGCCGAGGCAGGCGCCAGGGTCACCGTGTACGAGGCCCACCACACCCTGGGCGGCAGGGCCCGCACCGCCGCGGGCCCGTACCGCACCAACGAGGGCCCGCACGCCCTCTACAACGGCGGCCCGCACTGGACCTGGCTCAAGCAGCGCGACCTGATCGGCCCGCTCGCCCCGATCCCGCCGCTGGAGGCGGCCCGGCTGCGGCTGCGCCACCACGGCGCCCTGCGCCGCACCCCGCCCTTCGGCATGCTCAAGCTGCTGCGCCCCGGCCTGCGCCCGGCACCCGTCGACGCCGACTTCCTGAGCTGGGCGAGCGAGGTCGCCGGCGAGGAGGGCGCCCGCGCCGCGGCCCACTACGCGGCCGTCGCCCTCTTCCACCACGACCCGGGCGCCCTGTCCGCCGCGTTCGTGCAGGAACGCCTGCGCCGGGCCACCAAGCTGCCGCCGGAGGCCCACTACCCGGTCGGCGGCTGGGCCCGTGTCATCGACCGGATGGCCGCGCGGGCCCGGAAGCTGGGCGTGCGGATCGAGACGCGCTCCCGCGTCGACGCCCTGCCCACCGACACCCCCGTGATCGTCGCGACCTCCCTGCCCGCCGCCCGCCGGCTGCTCGGCGACGACTCACTGACCTGGCCCAGCGGCCGCACCGTCCTGCTCGACCTCGCCGTACGCGCCCGGCGCGGTGACCCCTTCGTCCTCTCGGACCTCGACGCGGCCGGCTGGCTCGAACGGTGCACGGCGCCGGACCGGACCCTGGCACCCGCCGGGGAGCAGCTGATCCAGGGGCAGGTCCCGATCGGGCCGGGCGAGTCCCGCGCCGACGGTCTGGCCCGCGCCGGTGAACTGCTCGATCTGGGCTTCCCCGGCTGGCGGGAGCGGGCGACCTGGCGACGGGACGCCGTGGCGGACGGCCGTACCGGGGCGGTGGACCTGCCCGGCCGCAGCTGGCGGGACCGGCCCGGCGTGGACCGGGGCGACGGGGTCTACCTCGCGGGCGACCAGGTGGCGGCGCCCGGGGTGCTGTCGGAGGTGTCCTTCAACAGCGCGGTCACGGCCGTGTCCCTGATCCTCGGCCGGCCCGCGCTTGACCTCAAGCATGCTTGAGGCCGGAGGGTTGGCCCCGCCGCAACAGTCCGAGACAGCCGTCTTCCCGGGGGTCGCCATGCACGCCGTCCGTCTGTACGCCTTCGGGCCCGCCGAGAACCTGCTCTACGAGCGGGCCGAGGATCCGGTCCCCGGCCCCGGCCAGGTACGGATCGCGGTCGCCGCGGCCGGGGTCCACCTGCTCGACGCGGCCCTGCGCGCCGGTCACCGGGGCCCGCTGCCCGAGCGGCCCGCCCTGCCGACCGTGCCCGGCCGGGAGGTCGCGGGCGTCGTGGACGCCCTCGGCGACGGCGTCGACGGCCTCCGGCTCGGCCGGCGGGTCGTGGCCCACCTCGGCTTCGCGCCCGGAGGCTATGCCGAACTCGCCGTCACCGACGCCGACCGCGTCCACGAGATCCCCGAGAACCTGGACTTCGCGGCGGCCGTCGCCATGATCGGCACGGGCCGCACGGCGCTGGGCATCGCGGGGTTCGCCGAACCGGGACCGGACGACGTGGTCGTCGTACCGGCCGCCGCCGGTGGCATCGGCACCCTCCTCGTGCAGCACGCCAAGAACGCCGGCGCCACCGTCATCGGGCTCGCCGGCGGCGCCGAAAAGACCTCCCGGGTCCGGGCGAACGGCGCGGATCTCGCGGCCGACTACACCGACACCGCATGGCCCGCGAGGGTCCGCGCCCACCTCGCGGGACGGCCGGCCACGATCGTCTACGACGGCGTCGGCGGCGAGGCGGCCCGGCAGGCCGTGGCCCTCCTGGGACCCGGCGGCCGGCACCTGGTCTTCGGCTGGTCCGCGGAGGGCATCGGCGACGGCGCGGGCCACGTCGTCGAAGGCCTCTCCGAGTCCGTGCTCGGCCCGGAGATGCTCCGCAGGGCCGGCGGGCTGCGCGCACTCGAACTGCGCGCCCTCACCGAGGCCGCCCACGGCCGGCTGCGCCCCGCCGTCACCCGCTTCCCCCTCGCAAAGGCGGCCGAGGCACACCGCGCACTGGAGAACCGCGGCACGACAGGGAAGGTGGTACTGGAGCCGTGAGGCACCCGCCGGACGCCGGGAGCCCCGGCCCGCACCCGGCGAAGGCGCCCCTGCCGGCCTCAGTCGCCCGAGCCCAGCGCCGCCAGCGCCCCGTCCGTCAGCCGGTACACCGTCCACTCGTCCTGCGGACGCGCACCGAGCGCCTCGTAGAAGCCGATCGCGGGCCGGTTCCAGTCGAGCACCGACCACTCCAGCCGCTCGTAGCCGCGCTCCACGCAGATGCGCGCCAGCTCCGTCAGCAGCGCCCGCCCGTGCCCGCCACCGCGCGCACCCGGCCGGACGTACAGGTCCTCCAGATGGATTCCGTGCACCCCGCGCCAGGTGGAGAAGTTCAGGAACCACAGCGCGAACCCGGCCGGCTCGCCGCTGACGTCGTCCACCGCGACATGCGCGAACGCCGCCGGCCGCGCCCCGAACAGGGCCTCCCGCAGCTGCTCCTGCGTCGCCCGCGCCTCCTCCGGGGCCTTCTCGTACTCCGCCAGTTCACGGATCAGGGCATGGATGACGGGGATGTCGGCGGGGGTCGCGGTACGAATCATGCGAGGAGGCTAACCGGACACGTCCCCGCGGCATCCGGCCGTCTCACCCCGTGCGCAGCCGCCGGGCGAGCTCCAGCTGACGCTCCTCGACCGGCCGGCCGTCCGCCACGTCCCACAGGGCGTTCTGCAGCAGCCGGCCCAGCGTCCAGGCACGGGCCCGCTCCCGGTCCAGGCCGAGCACCTCCGTCATCGCGTCGAAACGCCGGCGCACCTCGGCCGCCTCGAAACGGTTGTCCAGCGCGGGCCACAGCTCGAAGCCGGGGTCGCCCGCGAGCGGCTTGGGATCGATCGCGAGCCAGTCGGCGCGGTCGGCGGCGAGGACGTTCTCGAAGTGCAGGTCCCAGTGCAGCAGCCGGTCACCGGGCTCGGCGGCCACCTCCCGCACGGCGGCCGCGCAGTCCGCGACCGTACGGCGGGTGCGGACGTCGGGGATCCGCTCCAGCGTCCACGGGGTCCGCTCCAGCATCGCCTCGGTGATGTCACCGAGGCGGCGCATGCCCGGCGGCGCCGGGAACGACGTCAGACGCGCCAGCAGCCGGGCGATGACCAGCACGGCCTCGTGCGTGTCGGCCACGGCGGACAGCATCCGGGACGCGTCCAGCCGCTCCAGGAGCATGGTGCCCGTCGCCGGATCGTGGTCGAGGAGCCGTACGGCCCCGTCACCGTCCCACACCCGCAGCGCGACCGGTTCGCCCTCGCTCTCCTCGTCCCGCAGCTGCAGTTTGAGGACCGCGGGGCCGCCGTCGGCACGGACGACCGGCAGCACCAGCGCGCTGACACCGTTCATCGAGCGCCCGTCCAGCCGCAGGTGCCAGCGGTCCAGGAAGGCCGCCACGAGATCCGGCAGCCCGGCGACGAAGGCCCGCCCCGCCGCGCCGTTGTACCTCTCCTGCGCCTCCGCCAGATCACCGGGGATGTCGATCACGGACCGGACGATACTGGCGTGCGTGAATCGGCTCATGCGAATTATCCGGGGCACCGACGGCGTGCGGGCGTACATCCGCAGCGCTCCGGGCACATACGTGTGGCTGGCGATCCTCTTCGTCACGACCGTCGCCCTGCACCACATGTCGCCGGAGTTCGAGGAGCACTTCCTGCGGCAGCGGTCGACCAACATCCACGAGCTGTCCCGCAACCCGGTGCGGGTGCTCGTGGCCAGCGCGATGTGGATCGACAGCGGCCACTGGATCCCGTACGTCGTGCTGTACACGGTGTTCCACGCGCAGGCCGAACGCTGGCTGGGCACCCTCCGCTGGTTCACGGTGTGCGCCCTGGCGCACGTGCTGGCCACGCTGATCAGCGAGGGCGCCCTGCTGCTGGCGATCCGGGACGGCATCGCCCCGCACTCCGCGGTCAACACCCTGGACGTCGGGGTGAGTTACGCGCTGGCGGGGGTCATCGGCGTGCTCACCTACCGCATCGCGGCGCCCTGGCGGTACGCCTGTCTGCCGGTGGTCCTGGTCTTCTTCGGGGTGTCCCTGGCCGTGGAACGGTCCTTCACCGAACTCGGCCACTTCGTCTCCGTACTGATCGGGCTGGCCTGCTACCCGCTGGCGAGGAGCCGCGGAAAAGCATGGAATCCGAAGGAGACACTGGCCGCGCTCAGGGGTTAACGTCCCGGCCATGAGCAGCTCGGCAACCAGTGTCGTCAACGGCGGGATCTCCTTCTGGTACACGGACGACGGCCTCCCGGCGGTGCGGGAGCCGCTGTCCGGGGACGCCACGGCCGACGTCGTCATCGTCGGCGGCGGCTACACCGGCCTGTGGACCGCGTACTACCTCAAGAAGGCGGCCCCCTTCCTCCGCATCACCGTCCTGGAGCAGAAGTTCTGTGGCTACGGCGCCTCCGGCCGCAACGGGGGCTGGCTCTACAACGGCATCGCCGGCCGCGACCGGTACGCCGCTCTGCACGGCCGCGAGGCCGCCGTACGGCTGCAGAAGGCGATGAACGACACCGTGAGCGAGGTCATCACGGTCACCGCGGCCGAGGGCATCGAGGCGGACGTGCACCGCGGCGGTGTCCTCGAAGTCGCCACCACCCCCGCCCAGTTGGCGCGCCTCAAGGCCTTCCACGAGCACGAGCTGTCCTACGGCGAGAAGGACCGCGAGCTGTACGGCGCCCGGGAGACGGCCGAGCGCATCCGGGTCACGGACGCGGTCGGCTCCACCTGGACCCCGCACGGAGCCCGGCTGCACCCCGTGAAACTGGTCAAGGGACTCGCGGCCACGGTGGAGGCCCTGGGCGTCACCGTCCACGAGTACACCCCGGTGACGGAGATCCGCCCCCGGCACGCCGTCACCCCCTACGGCACCGTCCGCGCCCCCTACGTCCTGCGCTGCACGGAGGGCTTCACGGCGTCCCTGAAGGGCCAGAAGCGCACCTGGCTCCCCATGAACTCCTCCATGATCGCCACCGAGCCGCTGACCGGCGACCAGTGGGCGGCGATCGGCTGGGACGGCCGGGAAACCCTCGGCGACATGGCCCACGCCTACATGTACGCCCAGCGCACCGCCGACGGCCGGATCGCGCTCGGCGGCCGCGGGGTGCCATACCGCTTCGGGTCGAGGACGGACAACGACGGCCGTACCCGGCCGGCGACCATCGAGGCCCTGCACGAGATCCTGACCCGCTTCTTCCCCGCCCTGGCGGGCGTGCGGGTGGCACACGCCTGGTCGGGTGTGCTGGGTGTGCCCCGCGACTGGTGCGCCACGGTGACGCTCGACCGCTCCACCGGCCTCGGCTGGGCCGGCGGCTACGTCGGCTCCGGCGTGGCCACCGCCAACCTGGCCGCCCGCACCCTGCGCGACCTGGTCCAGCACGACTCCGGCCAGGGCGGCCGCACCGAGCTGACGGACCTGCCCTGGGTGAACCACAAGGTCCGCAAGTGGGAACCGGAACCCTTCCGCTGGCTCGGCGTCCACGGCATGTACGCCACCTACCGCACCGCCGACCAGCGCGAACGCCTCCGCCCGGGGACGGAGTCCTCGCGGCTGGCGAAGGTGGCGGACCGGCTGGCGGGACGGCACTGAGGCCACACGACGAGAAGGGCCCCGGTCACGAGAGCGGTCCCAGGATCTCCTGGGACTCGATGAGCCCCTGCTCACTGGGGGCCTCACCGTCACCGAAGACGCGTGCGGCCTGCCGGGCGCGGAACGCGAGATGTGCTTCGGCGGGCCTGGCGTAGCCGTGGCGGGCGCGGGCTTCGGCGGGTGTCAGCACCTCCTGGCTGCGGGGCGGGATGCCGAGCTTGACGGGCGCGACCACCGCGACCGTGGAGGGCGAGATCCTGCCCAGCAGGCGCAGTTCGGCCCTGGGGTCGAGGTGGGCGAGCGCGAAGGCCGTCTTCATGACGGGCACGATGAGGATGTCGAGGAGGCGTGACTGCCGGATCCCGGCCATCTCACGCATCCAGCGCGGCATCGTGGCGATCGTGGCGATCCGCTGCGCCTTCGCGACGGCCAGGCTCGCCGGCTTCGCCCAGCGCGGCACCGGCGGCAGGACGAGCTCGGTCCTGAGCAGGTGGTGCATGGCCTGCCGGGCGATCGGGCTGGCGGACAGCCGCGGGCGCATCCGTTCGAAGTACGCCCGGACTCCTTCACGGCTGCGGGGAACGTCGTCGGGGGAGCACGTCTGCAGTTCCGCGGCCAGTGCGCACGCCTCCCAGTACTCCTTCTCCTCCTGCGCGGAGAGCTTCCCGGGCCCGTACTTCTCGTAGGCGTAGAGGATCGAGTGCCAGCCGGTGAGCTGGATCCACAGCTGCGAGGCGGGGTCGTTGGCATCGTAGGTCCCGCCGCCGTAGGGCAGGTCGCCGATCGCCTTGGAGTGGACCTTGACCAGGATGTCCGCGGCCTCGCACACCTGTCGTGAACCGGCGAAGGCCACCATCGCGAAGTACTTCAGGGTCCGGTCGTAACGGGTGCGGGAGCGCCGGTAGATGCCCTGGGTGGCGTGGACGGCGGCCACCAGCGGCGGGTCGAGTTCCTCCACCACCACGGCTCGCTGGAAGCCCACCGTCGGTGCCGTCGGATAGCTCCAGACCTTCCAGACCACCGAGCCGGGACCGAAGAAGCCGTAGTCCTCGTGCCGTTCGATCCCGTCGTGCTCCCGCTTCGCCATGGGGCCGCTCCTCGTGCGTCCGCGGCGTATGCCGCCCTCAATTACGACACTGCTGTCTTAAATTAAGACACGCGTGTCGTAAACTGCCAAGGTGTCAGCGCCCCTCTCTTCGCAGGACAGGCCGCGCAAGCGGCGCCCCTACGCCCCGCGCGTGCCGATCGAGCAGCGTCGCGAGCAACTGCTGGACGCCGCCCTCGCCGTGATCGTGAACGACGGCTACGACCGGGTCTCCATCGACGCCGTCGCCAAGCGGGCCCAGGTCGCCCGGTCGGTGGTCTACGGCGCCTACGAGAACCTCGACGCCCTGCTGACCGCCCTGCTCGACCGGCAGCAGGCGCGCGCCTTCCAACGCCTTCTCCAGACGATCCCCGGCCCCGAGAACCTGCGCGACCCGGCCGCGTTCGCCGCCGAGACCGTGCGCCGGATGTCCGCGATGCTCCACGAGGACCCGGACACCTGGCGGCTGATCCTGCTGCCCCCGGGCAACATGCCCACGGTCGTCCGCGACCGCATCGAGGCGGACAGGGAGCGGTTCCGGCTCCGGGTCGAGGCGTGGATCTCCCTCGCCCTGGCCGACCGGAGCGGCACGGCACCCGGCCCGCGGCTCGACCCGCAGGTCCTCGCCCACGCACTCGTCGCCTGCGCGGAACACTTCGGCCGCCTCGCGCTCACCGATCCCGGCATGTTCGACCCACCGCGCCTGATCGGCCAGCTGCAGGTGATCCTCGGCGCCATCCGGCCACGGACGCGTTGACGACGGCCGGACGGTCCACGGCCGAGAACAGCGTCCTGCCTGGGAGAATCCCCAGGCCGGAGAGTTTTCCAGAGCCCCCTGTCGGATTCGAACCGACGACCTACGCATTACAAGTTGTCCGATCTTGGTCCGGACGTCTCCACGGACATCCGTCACGAGCCTTGCTCCGCTGGTCAGCCGCCATGCCGGACGGCCATGGACGGAAACGAACCACCCCGGAGCTAGCGTCAACTGAGACCGCAACTGGGACCAGAGGTAGATCCCTCACGTCGAGCCGCGATAGTCCGCAGAGGTCCACCCCCACTCCGGGTTGCCGTTCTCGTGTTAGATCAACGCCAGAGTCGATGCGAGCGCGTGGTTGCTTCGAGTGAACTCGGGTCACGGATCGGTGAAAGCGCGTTCACGCTGCCTCCGAGCAGGCGCATCATGCAGCGGAACACCGCCACCACATCGGGGGGAATCGTGGCCAGCTACAGCGATGTCCAGAAGGCCGTGAACACGGAGAAGCGGCGAGTGTGGTTTGCGTGGCTGGCCGGCAACCTGCTCACGCTGTTCATCGCGCAGGCGATCAACGTCCTGACGGGTGTGCCGACGGTGGCGGCGATCCTGTTCGTGGTCGTGTTCCTACTGCTGACCATGACCGCGTACCGCATGCACGCGGCGTTGAACCGTCGCGCGGAACGGGAGCGGCGCCAGGTACTCGGGGAGGACTACCCGGCATGACCACCGGCGCCCCCGCCGGCTGTACGGCCCAGAGCTGGTTCACCCTGCGACACTGCGGGCAGGGCTCGTGAACGCGAGAGGCCCCGGACTGGTCCGGGGCCTCTTATCGGTACGGTGTCAGGAGGCTGCTCCGTTTCCGCTGGTCAAGTCATCATTGACCCCTGTGTCCCCCCTCTGGTGCGGCACTTCGAGGGATGTCGCCGCGTGCCCGGGGGACCCCTCGCGGGATCCAACAGGCAAGAGGTCATGCGGCAGGGCCACCTCGCCGGCCCGACGTTGAGCGAGCCACCCGGAGCGCCTGTGGGACGGTGCCTCGGTGCGTACGTGCTGGAACCCCAACCGCTCGTAGTAGGCGTGCAGCCCGGTGTTCGTGCGCCAGGTGTCGATGCGCACCCAGGTTCGCCCTTCCAGGGCGGCAAGCCGTGACATCCAGTCGATGACCCGGGTTCCGAGCTGCCGGCCGGATGCTTCTCGGGCAACGATCAGCTTGTAGAGGTACAGCGCTGATTCGGGACGGTCGGCATCGGTCCAGAAGTCCCGGTCGACAGGACCACGACTGACGGTGGCGAGCACCTGGTCGCGCTCGCCAACGACGACCCATGCCCGGCCCTCGTCTATGCTCGCGCGCCACTTCGCGATAGCGCGATCGCCGGTCTCCGGGTCGCTCCACTGGTCGGTTCCCTTGGTACGTAGCCACCCTTCGGCCTCTGCGCGTAGGTCCAGGAGGGCGGGTACGTCCTCCGCCGCTGCTGGGCGGAGGTACTCAGTCCGTGCTGACTTCATAGAGGATCTTGTGCCTGTCTCCTGGGAGGATGGTGACCATGCAGCGGAGGGGGCGATCGTCCGCGTCATAGCCCGTTCGGGTGTGCTCTGCGACTGGAGTAGCTGCGGGAAGGCCAAGTTGCTCCGCTTCCTGGTGAGTCGGCATACGGACTGAGATTTCGTCCACGTACTTGGCTTGCACGAGTCCCACGGAGGCGAGGATGCCGCCGGGCGCGGAGACGTCGCGAGGCTCCATCAGGGGCGTGCCGACCACGAGTTCCTGAGGGAAGTACGAGTCAGCGAGTGCATAGGGCCGGTTGTCTATGAATCGGACGCGCTTGCGCGCCACAGCCAATCCGTCTTCGGGGAGCCCAAGACGCTCTCGGACGTGGGGCGGGGGCACGACGATCGACACCGTGATCTCTTGACGGGGAGCGTTCCCGTTCTCCGCGATCGCGCTCGCCCACTGGTCGCCGGCAGTCCGTCCCTCAACCGCGTTGGCGTGGCGAGTCCGACTCTCCAGAGTCGTCCAGTTCCACACGACAGGGGGGTAGTCCTCGCGGACGTATTTCCCCTGTCCCTGTCCCGCGACGACCAAGCCCTCTTCAATCAAGAGGCGTACGCCGGCGCGGATGGTCTCGCGGCTGTAGCCGTAGTGACTCATCATCTTGGACTCGCTGGGCAGGGCTTCACCTGGCGCCAACCTGCCGGACTGGATCTGTTCGCGCAGCTCATAGGCGATTTCCTGAGCCTTCGTCATTCCGCGTCGCACTGCCACGGTGTCCCCTCTGCTCCGACTCCTCCGTACAAGTTAGACCAGGGGGCTTGACTCTCCAAGCACGACTCGTGCAGTCTCTTGCCGAGACACTCCTCCAGACAAGTCGGATGGGGTGTCACGTACGGCTCTGCCGTACAGGTGCGCCGGAGGGAAGCCCCATCTCAGCCGGGGTGAGCACGAAGGAAGCGCCGATTGCTTGAGAACTCAACAGAGAGCTGATGAGGAAGACCGCCCCACCTCTGCGAGCAAGAGGGCGGCGTACGCGGGTTCTGTCCCTGCGTGCGAGTACAGCGCAACTCGACCTTTTCGCAGCTCAACGGCTGCGGCCGGTTGCCTCCGCTGCTCGTCTCGTACGAGCAGCGCCGAGGGGAGCCGGATGTACCGACTTCAACGGCGTGCGCCCCCGGTGCGGGAACACCGGGGGCGCTGTTCGGGCCGTTCCTGTCCGAGAGGAACCAGACCCAATGAGCCACATCGTCACTGTTCAGGACGCTGTTACCGCGTTCGCCGACTTCATGGAGCCGACGGACGCAGAGCTGAACGCGATCGAGCGCGAGATGCCGCTGATCCTGGCGGACGTCGACCTGCTCGACGCGCAGATCATCACCCTGGACCGCGTCCCGACCGAACTGGACGCCCGCCGTATCCGCCGTGCCCGCCGCCGGGTGCTCGCCGAGCGGACGACGCTGACCAACCGCGCGACCACGGTGAGCCAGCCGGGGGGCGCGGCGTGAAGGCGAAGACCGCGCTGCCCGCCGTCGCGATGACGGCGGTGTCCATGGTCCTCACTCTGGCCGTGGTCGTGATGTGGCTCGGCACGGCGGTGCCGTGGCTGGTCGCCCTGGTGGTCGGTCTCGGGATCGACGGAGGATGGCTGGCCACCCTCGCATACGAGCGTCGTCTCGCCGCGCAGGGCGACCACAGCCACGCCGTGACCGGCGTCGGCTGGTCCTTCGGCATCATCGCGGCGGGCGTCCTGGTGGCGCATGCGCTGACCGTCGACGGTCACGCGGCGGCGTGGCTGGCCGTGTCCTGGTTCCCGATCGCGGCGAAGGCGCTGTGGCTGGTCCATGGGCTGTGGGAGCGCACCGCGCTGACCCCGGTCGCGCTGGACGCCATCCGGGGCATCCAGCAAGAGGCCCGCGATGAGGCGGCCGTGGCCCGCGCCCGGCTGCGTGCCGAAGCGGCCACTGAGGAGACCCGGCTGACGGCCGTGACGGGGGCCGGGGCCCGCGTCGCACGCGTCCAGGCCAAGACCGCTCAGACCCTGGCTGGGGCGTGGTCGACGCTGGAGACGGCCCGCGCCGGTGAGGAGACCGGGCGGGCGCTGACCAGCGTGACGGCCCGCGTCACGCCCGGTGTCACACCCTGCTGGGAACTGCCCGTCTGGGGCCCGCTGGAACCGGTTGTGCCGGCGCTGGAAGGGCCCGCGCTCACCGATGCGGCACTGGATGTGCTGGTGGACGACATCCGGCGCAGCGAGGACCCGGCCTTGTCCTACCGGGAGATGGCATCGCGCTTCCGGTCGGCGGGTCACTCCGCTTCCGAGGTCCGGCTGAGGGCCGCGTGGAAGCGGGTTGTGTGATGGGGGCGCTGCCGGTGTTCCGGTGGCGCCTGGCCCCGGACGGCTATGCCACCTACCGCCAGCTGAGGGCGCGCGGCCTGCGGCCCGGTGGCCAGCCGGTGGCCGCCCAGCTCGAACGCCCGCGTCGCAGGCGCGGGCCGCTGGTCGCCTATCTGTACCGCATCGACCTGGCCAAGCCGGTGCGGCCGATGACGGAGGCCAGGTGGGCGGCGCTGGCCAAGGCCAACCGTGCCCGCCGCATCTGCCCCGCCTGCCGCCGCGACGCGGGTTACGTCATCCCGCCCTCGCTCGGCATGTGCACCCCCTGTGCCTTCCCCGAACCTTCCCAAGACCTCAGGAGTGCCTGACATGGGCAAGCCCGACACCCGTCGCCTGGACAAGGCGATCCAGCAGACCACCCGCATGCTGGAGGCGGTCCAGAACCGTGAGATGTGGCCGCTGAACGGCCGCGAGCGCCGCGCCGTGCTGGGCGCGATCGGGTCCGGCGCGTACAGCCTGCACCGGGGTAACGGCACCGCCCGCGCGGACCGGAAGCTGGACACCGCGTGGATGAGCGCCGAGACCCGGCTGACGTCGGAGATCACGGCCCTGCGCATCGAGCGGCGGCGCATCGTGGCCGAGGCCGCCAAGGCCAACGCCGCGAAGAAGTCCTCGGGGTGGTGGTGACCATGACCGCCCAGCAGACGCCTCCTGGCCAGTGCAGGCAGTGCTGGCAGCACGCCTACGACCGGAGCATCCACCGGCGCCTCAAGCCCCGTGAGGACTGCCAGCCGTGCCTGGACCACATGCACAACGGCTGCCCTCCGGACCAGATCGTGCCCAAGAAGTCCTCGCGGTGGTGATGACCGTGTTCCGCACCAAAGACAGCGCCCTGCCCGTCCTCGACGCGCACTTTCACTGCCCGGACTGCGGACCGCTGGCATTCGGCGTCACCCGCGCCATCTGTGGCCAGGTGATCCCCGCTCCGGTCGTCGGCGACGGCCCCAGCCGCACATGCCCGCCGTGCAAGGCAGCACTGCGCGCCCACCAGGCCGGCCACCGACACCGCTGACCCCGTGCCCGCCCCCGCTCGCACTGCTGCAGGGCGGGGGCGGGCACCTGCAGACTTCCCGCCCCCTCGGGGCAGACAGGAGTTCTTCCGCCATGAGCGGCAACGTCGTTCACCTGCACAAAGAACCCAACCCCGACCCGGCCTCCGTGACCACGCTGACCGTGGTTCCCGACTCGCCGGCCGCGCCGCCGGTCCCGCTGTGGGTCCGCTCCGGCCGCGCCATCAAGACGGCCGTCACCCACGAGAGCACCCGCACGACCGCGCGCGCTCTCGCCCGGCACTCCCTGTACGTGGCCGGCGGGGCGAGGATCGTGGCCCGCCGGGCGTGGGACGGGCGGACCGCCGCCCGCTACGAGCGCTACATGCGCACCGCCGAAGCCGCGGGAAACTTCGAGGCGGCAGCGGAGTGGGAAGAGCGCGGGCAGCGCTTCCGCGAGGCCCGCCACCGCCGCCGCATGGACCTCCTGCACTCGCCCCTCGATGCGGCCAAGGGCGCCGCCGTCAGCGCCGGTATGGGCATCGGCGGGCTGGTCCTGCTCGGCATCGCCATGGCCGTCGCCACCAAGGACCCCACCGAGGTCGTCACCCCGCTGATGGCGGTGATCAGGTTCATCAACCTGATGATCACGATCGTGCGCGTGACGTGGGGCCCCGCCATCACCATCGGCCCGTTCCTCGCGCTGCTGGCGCTGTGGTCGGTCGGCGCCCACCAGCAGGCCGCACCCCAGTGGGCGCTCCCGCCCAATGTCCGCTCCGGTGAGGGGGAGCCGATCACGCCGTCCATCGTGGTCAAGGCCCTGCGCGACCTGGGGATTGCTCCCCTGCGCGCCGCCATCAAGGAGATGGGCGACGCCGGCGCGTCGATGCTCTCCCCGATCACGATCGCCGGGTGCGGGGTCGAGGTCGACGTCACCCTGCCCTCGGGCGTGGCCACGGACGAGGTGCAAAAGCGGCGCCGCAAGCTCGCCGAGAACCTCAACCGGCACGAGCACGAGGTGTTCATCACCATCCCGCCCGCCGCCCGCACGGTCCGGCTGTGGATCGCCGATTCCGGCGCGCTGGACGAGCCGATCGGCCCCTCCCCGCTGGTCACGGACCAGACGATGACCGCCAACTACAAGACCGGAAAGGCCCCCTGGGGGCAGGACCTGCGCGGGGATGCGGCGCTGCTGAGCCTGTATCAGCGCCACCTGCTCGTCACGGGCCTGTCCAACCAGGGCAAGACCGCTTCCCTGCGCTCGCTCGCGCTGTGGCTCGCCCTCGACAAGTCGGTGCAGTTCTGGATCGGTGACCTCAAGGGCATCGGGGACTGGAAGATGTTCAACGGCATCGCCGACGTCCTCATCGAGGGCCCGACCGATGACCACGTCATCCAGGTCACGGAGATGGTCGAGGACGCGGTCGCGGAGATGAACCGCCGTCTGCTGGCGCCGTCGGGCACGACGTTTCCACCGCTGATCGTGATCGTGGACGAGGCGCAGGTCGCGTTCATGTGCCCGGTCAAGGACGACGACAAGCGCCCGTATGGCGGTTCGTCCTCGACGTCGCGGTACTTCATGGCCGCCCGGAAGATCCACAATCAGGGGCGGGCGGTCGACGTGCTGCTGTGGCAGGGCACCCAGGACCCCACCGACCAGAACCTTCCCAAGCTGGTCCGCGAGGGCGCCCACACCCGCGCCTCGCTCGTGCTGGGCACCGAGTCACAGTCCCGCATGGCATTGGGCGACAAGGCCGTCAACGGCGGCGCCGCCCCGCACCTGCTCCGCCAGGGGCAGGACAAGGGCACCCTGGTGGTCACTTCGGACGGCATCGAGATCCCCAAGGGACAGACGTCCATCACCGTGCGGACCCACTTCATCGACGACGACCCCGCCGCCGAGATCGCTGAGCGGGCCAAGGCCCTGCGCCACGGCGTGGCCACCCTGCACGCCATCGAGCGGGGTGAGGAGCGCGACCCGCTCGCCGACATCCTCGCCGCGCTGGGCAGCGACGCCCGGGTGCGCACGCAGGACGTCCTCAAGCGGCTCGCCGCGCTGAACGAGGACGCCTACGGCGGCTGGTCCTTCCTCGACCTCAAGCGCGTCCTGGACGGCGCCGGCGCCGAGCCCTACAAGTCCGATGGCCGCATGGTCGTGGCCCGCGACCGCGTCACCGCCGCGCTCGCCAACCGCGACGGCGAGGGTTCCGCTTCCGCCTCCGAGTGAAAGGGAGGCGGGCCCCGCCGGGGCAGGGAGGCAGGGAGAACTCCCTGACCCCCTCCCTGCCCCGCCTCCCTGGCTCTGACCTGCACGGATGATCGTTCAGGGAGGCGGGGAGGGCCGCAGGTCAGGGCCTCTGAAAACCCCTCCACAGCGCACCCCGACGGGGGTGCCTCTGCCTCCCTGACCCATGTCCGGAAGGGATTCCGCATGTACCTCGAACAGGCTCCGCAGACCCCCGCCGAGCGGGCGGTCGACGTCCACCAACCCACCCCGATACAGCCCGTCGTCCTCCAGCCGGCGCCACTGCTTCCCGTGCAGCCGGGTGCGGTTGCGACGGTGGCGAGCATCGTCCTGCCGGACGGGCGGGTCGTCACCGGCTATGCCATCAGCCCCGTCCAGCCCGAACCGGTCGCCACCAAGCCGGCCGTGTCGCGTGCGGCGGTGAACGTCGCCCTCGGAGGCGTCGGGTTCCTCGCCGTGTGCGGCGGACTGCTCCTGCTCACCACGTTCATCACCGCACTGACCGCACTGATCACCCAGCTCATCACCCTCGCTGCCGTCCTCTTCGGCGGCTTCATCGCCGTCCAGGTCTTCAGCGCGAGCGGCCACCGCGAGGGGACCACGATCAACATCCGCAAAGCGATCTTCAAGCGCAACCACTTCCACGGCTGACCAGGGAGACAACCACCGTGATCCGACTTCGCTTCGAGGTCGTCGGCTGCCCCCGCCGGGCACTCGCCCTGACCGACACGCCCCGCCCCGACTGCCCCGCCTGCGAGGGCATCGGAGGCGTCGAGCACGAGTACGGCGACCACTACACCGGCGAGTACGCCGGCAGCGTCTGGGAGTTCTGCCACTGCTGGACCGCGTGGCGCCTGGTCCTGCTGCCGCTCCCGCGTCTGCCTCTCTGGCTGCGCCGTCGGGCCCACTACCGCGACCCCTGGGGCCCGGCTGGCTACAGCGACGAACCGCCCTTCTAGCTACGCCAAGGGCGGCCCCCGTCTCGCCAAAGTCCGGGGCCGCCCTTGTCCAGCCAGTCACCTACAAGGAACTGGAGATACCCAGGATGACCCAACCCACCGACATTCGGGGAGAGCATCTGCGTACCGCTCTCTTCCTGGCGGCCTCGGGCGTGCCGGTGCTGCCGTTACGAGCTGGGAAGGTGCCGTTCGCGAACTGCCGCCGCTGTGCCGACAACGCGTGCGGGGGCCGCCCCAACATGAAGAACGCCGGGCCCTGTGCCTGCCCCGGCCCCTGCCACGCTTGGGCCGCCGCGACCACCGATGCGGACGTCATCCAATCGGGCGTCTGGCGCCGCGCATGGGCGCGTGCGACTGCGGTCGCCTACCACCCGGGCGGGGCGTGGCTGACGGTCGTGGACCTGGACAACGCCGACGCCATCACGTGGGCACGCGAGAACCTCCCGGCCACGCAGTCCGTGCCCACCACCCGTGGTGAGCACTGGATCTACCTAGGGCCCATGCGGTCCGTGAACGCGGTCCGGCCCGGAGTGGATATCAAGTCCACGATGTCCTACGCCCGGTGGCTGGGTCCCGGCACCGGCACCATGACGGCGCTGCCGGAGGCTGTGCGCGCGCTGGCTGTGAAGGAGCCCTCCCCGGTCCGGCCGGCACCGCCCGCCGTCACCGTGCCCACACAGGCCCGGGGCGGGGCGTGCCGCCACCGAACGCCCGCCTACCTGGAACGCGGCATCACCATGGCCGAACAGCGCATCACCGAGGCCGCCAGCGGGATTCACAACACGGTCTACCGGACCTTCCTCGCCGTGCTGTCCGCCCATGGCCGGTGCGGCTGCCTCACCGACGCCCACATCGCGCGGCTGTTCACCGCCGCGCAGGCCAAGGGCGAATCGCCCCGGCACTGCACCGACGCGTGGACCAACGCCCGCACCGCACTGGGGATGTGAGCGATGTCCGAGGACGAGAAGACTCCGGCCCGCCAGATCATCACCGACTACGCCCAAGCGCACTTCCGGTACTTCCGCAGCATCGACGGCACCGTCTACGCGCAGAAGAACGGCCACCCCGTCGCCCGGCCCATCCGCTCCCAGGGCACGACCGGGAGCCACCGGCAAGAACTCATGGTCGGCCTCTTCCGCGATGGGGTCGGCGTGTTCAACGGCACCGCACTCAAGGAGGCGCTGGACTTGATCGAAGCACTCGCCCTGACCGAGGACGTACAGCCCACCCACATCCGCGTCGCCCCCGGATTCGACGGCGCGACCTGGCTCGACCTGGGCCGCGACGACGGCCAGTGCGTCCGCATCCACCCCACCGGCTGGGACATCCTCACCCCCGACCCGCAGGAAGTGTGCTGGCGACGTACCCAGCTCACCGGGGAACTGCCCCTGCCGGCCAAGGACACCGAGGGCAAGGGCATCGATCTCCTGCTGCGCCTGTGCAACTTCGCTAGCGCCGAGACCGAGTGCCTGGCCCTCGCCTGGCTCATCGGCTGCCTGGAACCGTCCGTGCCCGTCCCCGCACCGTTCCTCACCGGCCCGCAGGGAGCGGGCAAGTCCACCGGTGGCCGGATGCTCGTGCGGATCATCGAAGGGATGAGCGGTGACCTGCGCCGAGCGCCGAAGGATGAGGAGAACATGATCACGGCCGTGGCCGCCGGATGGGTCACCGCCCTGGACAACCTCTCCCACCTGCCCCCGGACCTGTCCGACCTCATGTGCTGCATCGTCACCGGCGCCGAGAGCATCAAGCGCGCGCTGTTCACCGACGGCGACGTCGTCCGCTCCCGCTACCGGCGCCCCATGCTGCTGACCGGCATCGACGTCGGCGTCATCCGCCCCGACCTCGCCGAACGCCTCCTCCCGCTCCGTCTCGTGCGGCCCCGGGTGCGGCGGACCGAGGCAGAACTGTGGGCGGAGTACGCGGAGATCCTTCCCGTCGTTCTCGGCTCCCTGCTGGACCTGACGGTGAAGGTGCGGGCCGCCGAGGCGGACACCCCCACCGACCTGCGCATGGCCGACTTCGCCCACCTGTGCGCGCAGCTCGACGCGGCGACCGGCTTCGCCTCGCTGGCCGCCTACCGGGCCAGCCTCGACGACCTCAACGACGACGTGATCGAAGGAGACCTGCTTGCGCAGACGGTTCTGCAGCACGCTGCCGCGCTCGACGCGGGCGCGGAAGTCCGCATGTCGTCGTCGGAGTGGCTGCACTGCCTCACCAGCCTCTACAGCGGCGAGGAATGCCGTCCCCTGCCCAAGGGCTGGCCCACCACCGGCAAAGTCCTCTCCGACCGGCTCAAGCGCCTACAGCCCACCCTCGCCGCACGCGGCGTCCTCATCGACTGGGGCCGCACCAAAACGGCCCGCTACATCGAAATGACCCGCAGCACCCCGCTCACGCTCTCGCACGAGCAGGAAGCAGCGTTCTGACCCGCGCCATCCGGCCGCCGCACCGAACAAGCAAGAGGAGCACCCCGGGCCGCGCGTGCTCCTCTTGCTGTTCCGGCGGCTTGCCGCCACCCGAGGACGCGCCGCGAAGCGGCTCCTTCTTTACGTTCTGAGCCGCGCACCACCACAGACACCACACCCCTCTCTTTTTCCTAAGAGAAGAGACGCTGCGTCACCCACGTCACCAGACACCCCAAACCGGCCCCTGACCAGCGGCTACAGCGATGACGCAGACAGCCGACACCTGCGTCATCCGACGTCACCCGCGTCACCGGTGACAGAGCCCCGCCTCACCCGGTGACACGCCCCAAGCGGCCCGCGTCACCGAATAACCGCAGGTCAAAGCCAACAGGTGACGTGAGTGACGCGATGACGCAGAAATCCGAACCTCGGACAGGCGCGAGCCCTGACAAGCGCCCAAGACCCTCCCGCTTAGGAGACACCCGGATGAGCACCGCGATTGCCGCTCCCGTCGACCGACTCCTGTACAAGCCCGAAGAGGCTGCCGAAGCGCTCGCCATCGGCCGTTCGACTGTCTACGAGCTGATGGCGGAAGGCGCCCTCAAGTACATCAAGTTGGGCCGCACTCGCCGGATCCGGCGTACCGACCTCGAAGCCTATGTGGCCCACCTCGCCCCGCTTCCCAACTGACCCCGACCACGTCACCGAGGCGCCCCGAGCATCCCGCTCGGGGCGCCTCCCGCATGGAGGAGCACATGAGCCCCCGCAAGCCCAACATGGAGTCGTCCATCTACTTCGGCGCCGATGGCTGGTGGCACGGCCGCGTGACGATGGGCGTCAAGAGTGACGGCGGCCCCGACCGACGCCACCGCCGGGCCCGGACCGAGGCCGAGATCAAGCGCAAGGTGAAGGAGCTGGAGCGCCAGCGGGACCAGGGGCGCGCACCCGCCGCCGGCCGTAAGCCGACTGTCGCGGCGTGGATGGAGACCTACCTGACCGACATCGCGAGCCTGAAGCTCAAGCCGCGCTCGCTCGATGACTACTGGTCCAAGACCCGCAACGACATCATCCCCGGCGTCGGCAAGCACCGCATCGACAAGTTGCAACCCGAACACCTGGAGCGGATGTACCGGACCATGCTCGACGCCGGCCACGCGCCCTCGCACGTCGTGAAGGTGCACCGCATCCTGTCCCGCGCCTTGAAGATCGCCCACCGCCGCCGCATCATCAGCGAGAACGTCGCCACGCTCGTGGACCCGCCGAGCATTGACGAGACCGAGGCCAACCCCTTCACCAAGGAGGAGGCGAAAGCGTTCCTCGAAGCCGCAGCGAAGCGGCCTACCTTCATGCGGTGGATCGTCGGTGTCGGCATGGGGTTCCGGCAGGGCGAGACGCTCGGGCTGCGCTGGTCGTACGTCGATCTGGAAGCGGAACTGTTCCGCCCCGAGTGGCAGCTTCAGCGCCTCACGTGGCGGCACGGCTGTGACGACCCGCACGCCTGTGGGGGGCGTCTGCACCGCTTCGAGCCGTGCCCGCCGGACTGTACCGCGCACAGGGGCTACAAGCGTGGCTGCCCGAAGCCGTGCGCCAAGACGTGCACGAAGCACGCGAGCGCCTGCCCGGAGCGCAAGGAAGGCGGGCTCACCTTCACCCGGCCCAAGACCAAGAAGAGCCGGAACGCCGTGCCGATCCCGCCCGTCTTCGTTCCCTTCCTGCACGACCACAGGGCCCAGCAGCAAGCGGCCCGGGAAGCCGCCGGGGAACTGTGGCAGGAGCACGATGTCGTGTTCTCGCGCCCGGACGGCCGGCCACTGGATCCGCGCGCCGACTACGAGGAGTTCAAGGAACTGCTCAGGGAGGCTGGGATCGATGACCGTCGCTTGTACGACGGGAGCCGCCACACCGCCGGCACGATTCTGAACGAGTTGGGCGTCGACATGCCCACGATCATGGAGATCCTGCGGCACACGCAGATCAGTCAGACCCGGCGGTACGTGAAGGGCCGGTCCCACCTGTCCAAGGACGCCATGCGGCGGATGGGCGAGTTCTTCGTGCCGCCGCCTTCGCCTCCGTCGGACCCTAATCCGGACCCCACTGAGACCAGAAGTGAGACCACCGATACCCGTGCGGCACGCTCACTGCGCCGCCGTCGCATCCGCTGAAGGAGAAAGCCCAGCTCAGACACCCTCTGAGCTGGGTTTCAGGGGAGCCCCCTGTCGGATTCGAACCGACGACCTACGCATTACAAGTGCGTTGCTCTGGCCGGACTGAGCTAAGGAGGCCTGCGCATGGGCGCCCGTGCAGTGTACCCAGGTCCGGGCCCGCTCCCGTCGAAAATTTCCGCGAAGTTCACGAGGGCCGGGGTACTGACAGAACGCGTGGCCGCCAGGTAGCGTCCTGAGCCAGTTCGCGCAGTTCACCTGCGTGGACTACACCAACCACCTTCCTACAACGGATCGTCCGGCACGTTCCTGCCGGTAGAAGGGGGCCCATTCACCATGGCCACTGTCACGTTCGACAAGGCGACCCGGATCTACCCGGGTTCCACCAAGCCCGCCGTCGACGCGCTCGACATCGCGATCGAGGACGGCGAGTTCCTCGTCCTGGTCGGCCCGTCGGGTTGCGGAAAGTCCACCTCGCTGCGGATGCTCGCGGGCCTGGAGGACGTCAACGGCGGCGCCATCCGCATCGGTGACCGCGACGTCACGCACCTGCCGCCCAAGGACCGGGACATCGCCATGGTGTTCCAGAACTACGCCCTGTACCCGCACATGACGGTCGCCGACAACATGGGCTTCGCGCTCAAGATCGCCGGTGTCAACAAGGCGGAGATCCGGCAGAAGGTCGAGGAGGCCGCGAAGATCCTCGACCTCACCGAGTACCTGGACCGCAAGCCGAAGGCGCTCTCCGGCGGTCAGCGCCAGCGCGTCGCCATGGGCCGCGCGATCGTGCGTGAGCCGCAGGTCTTCCTCATGGACGAGCCGCTGTCCAACCTGGACGCCAAGCTCCGCGTGAGCACCCGTACGCAGATCGCGTCCCTACAGCGCCGCCTCGGCATCACCACCGTCTACGTCACCCACGACCAGGTCGAGGCCATGACGATGGGCGACCGTGTGGCGGTCCTCAAGGACGGCCTCCTCCAGCAGGTGGACTCGCCGCGGAACATGTACGACAAGCCCGCGAACCTCTTCGTCGCCGGCTTCATCGGCTCCCCCGCCATGAACCTGGTCGAGGTGCCGATCGCCGACGGCGGCGTGAAGTTCGGCAACAGCGTCGTCCCGGTGAGCCGGGACGCCCTGACGGCCGCCTCGGACAAGGGCGACCGCACGGTGACGGTCGGTGTGCGCCCGGAGCACTTCGACGTGGTGGAGCTGGGCGGCGGTGCCGCCGCTTCCCTGACGAAGGACAGCGCGGACGCACCGGCCGGTCTCGCGGTCTCCGTGAACGTGGTCGAGGAGCTCGGCGCCGACGGCTACGTCTACGGCACCGCCGAGGTCGGCGGCGAGACGAAGGACCTGGTGGTCCGCGTCAACGGCCGCCAGGTGCCGGAGAAGGGCTCCACCCTGCACGTCGTGCCGCGGCCGGGCGAGATCCACGTGTTCTCCACCTCGACGGGTGAGCGTCTCTCCGACTGAGCAGCGCGTTTGCGCCCACGTTGACGAAAGGGGCCCCGCGGAGTGCCGCAGGGCCCCTTTCGTGTGACCCATACCCTCGGATATATCCCGGCACAGCGATCATTTCGGGCGCGGCGCGTCAACCCCTTACCCAGAAACACGGGCCAGTTCATCCCCCGAAGGGGTGACCAAATGTCGCCAAATCATTACCCCGCGCTACCCTCACACGCGTGAAGCACTCCACCACCCCACAGACGCGACGCGGCCATCGAGGCGGCCCTGCCCGCCGGATCGGCCGCACTCTCGCCCTCGTCCTGCCCGTCGTCCTGGTGCTCTCCGGGACCCTCGCGGTCACCCGGGTCAACTGGACGGGAAGCCCCTCCAGCTCGGTGCTGGCCGCCTCGGACGTCTCCTCGGCGGAGGTCTCCGCCAAGACGGTCTCCCGCGCCCGGCAGGACGTGCTCCGCGACCAGCTGATCACCGAGCTGCAGAAGAAGGACCCGGGGGTCGTCCTGACCCACCTGCAGCAGGCCGTCAACGGCCACCCCTCGCTGGCCCGGCACTGCGCCGCCATCGCCCGCTCCCTGGGCCAGGCCGCGGCCCGCATCTACGGCGTTCCGCGCGCCCAGTCCTACGCCCGCCCGGTGTGCGACACGTCGTTCGCCTCCGGCGTCCTCGCCGCACGCGGCTGAGGTTCCCGCTAGGCCGGTGCCGGAAAGCGCCGCTGCCGGACGACCCCGGGCGGGGCGCCACGTACAGTGCGGTCATGACCCATCCCAACGCCGCGTCGCGCCCCACCCAGGCCGTGGTCCTGGCCGGTGGCCAGGGCTCCCGGCTGCGTCCGTACACCGACGACCGGCCCAAGCCGATGGTCGAGATCCCCGGCACGGGCACCCCGATCATCGGCCACCAGCTGACCTGGCTCGCCGAGGAAGGCGTGACCGACGTGGTGGTCTCCTGCGGCCACCTCGCCGACGTCCTGCAGAAGTGGCTGGACTCCGCCGACCTGCCCGTCTCCGTCACCACCGTCGTGGAGAGCGAACCCCTCGGCCGCGGCGGCGGCCTCAAGTACGCCGCCGCGCATCTCCCCCGCCCCGACCGGCCTTGGTACGCCACCAACGGCGACATCTGGACCCGCTTCTCCCTGCGGGAGATGGCCGACTTCCACACCGAGCGGGACGCGGTCGCGACCCTGGCCCTGGCCCGGCCGCGTATCCCCTGGGGAGCGGTGAAGACCGACGGGTTCGGGCACATCACCGACTTCATCGAGGCTCCGCCGTCGACGTTCGAGATCAACGCGGGCGTGTACGTCTTCTCGCCCGAGTTCGCCGAGTCGCTGCCCGAGCGGGGGGACCACGAGCGGACGACGTTTCCCCGGCTGGCCCGGGAGGAGAGGCTTTTCGGGTTCCCCATTCCGCAGGGGGCGTACTGGCGGGCCATCGACACGGCCAAGGATCTGACCGAGGCGGCCAAGGAGCTCGCGGCTCTGGGCCGGTAGCCGATCCGCGAAAAGGCCCCGCACCTCACCGGGTGCGGGGCCTCCTCTTCTTGGGACGGTTACCCGAGTTCTTGGGACGGTTACCCGAGCAGGCCGCCCACCAGGCCTTCCTGTCCGCCGGAGGAGTTGCCGCCGGAGCCGGTGGTGCCGCCCGACGACGAGCTGCCCCCGGTGGAGCTGCCACCGGTGCTCGTCGGGCCGGCCGTGGTGCTGGGGGCGCCGCCGGTCGGCGAGGACTGGCGCGGCGAGGTCTGGCCCACGGTGCCCTGGGTCTGGCTGGGAGCCGTGGCCGTGCCGCCGGCGGTCCGGGTGGCGCCCGGAGTCGTCGGCGCGCCGGACGGACTCGCACCGGCCGTGGCGCCGCCCGTGGGCGAGCTGGAGGCCGCCGGGGTCCGCTTGTCGCGCCGGCCGGTGTCCTGCGGGAGCGGGGAGCCGGGGAGGTTGTTGCGGGGGGCCTCGCCGGGGCCGGGGACGACCACACGGCTGGAGTCGCGGACGGCGCCGCCGAGCAGGGAGCCGGCCAGCAGGGTCAGACCGACCGTGACGACGGTGACCAGGGCGCCGCGGCGCAGGACGTACTGGCGAAGGTCCCAGATGTCGGCGCGGGGGCCGAGGCGGCGCCAGGCGCTGGCCGCGATACGGCCGTCCACGGAGTAGACGGGGGCGCCGGCGATGATCAGCGGGGACCAGGCGGCGAGGTAGATGATGTCGGGGGCGTCGTAGGCGGGGACCGTCTTCCAGCTGACGGTGACGATCAGCGCCGCGGAGAGCAGGGCGCCGACGACCGCGGCCACGCGCTGCCAGCAGCCCAGGACGGTCAGGACGCCGACGACCACCTGGAGGAACGCGATCACCAGGCCGGAGCCGACCGGGTGGTGCAGGGCGAACTGGCGCAGGGGTTCGGCGACGTCCCACGGGTGCAGGGTGTTGAGCCACTTGACCATCGAGCCGCGCTTGCCGCCGTCGAAGTAGACGGGGTCGCACAGCTTGCCCATGCCGGCGTAGATGGAGATGAAGCCGAGGAAGACGCGCAGCGGCAGCAGGACCACGCCGAGGTTCATCCGGCGGCCGGGGTAGTAGGCGTGCCGGGACGGGTCGTCCGCGTGCCGCCGGCCCGGCCGGGAGTCGTCGGGATCGTCGTCGTGGTCGAGGTCGTCGAGGTCGTCGTGACCGTCGTAGGGCCCGAGGTCGTCGTCCGTGTAAGGGGGGTCGTCGTAGGCGCCGCCGACCGTGCGCATGTGCGGCAGCAGGCGGGTGCCGTCGGCGTCGGGGGCGGTGCGCTGGTGGCCGACGACGGGGGTCTCGACGGTCTGGTCCAGCGCGTCGTAGGTGTCGGCGTAACCGGTCTGGACGCGCGGGATGACCTGGGTGGCTCCGGCCTCCGGCTCGTCGGCGTGGCGGACGCTGCTGCCCCGCACGGCCTGGAGGAGCCGGTGGGCGCCGGTGTCGTCGGGGGCGGACTTGCCGCTCCACACGACGGGGCGGCGGCGGCCGGCGGCGGCCCGGCCCGCGGCGCCCACGACGGGCATGCGGGCGGCGTCCTGGGTGGCGCTCAGATGCCGGGCGATCCGCGGGGATTGGGTGCGCTTCGCCGACGCGCCCAGCTGCACGCGGAAGCTGGCGTGATTGACGATGACCTGCGCCGGATCGCTCGGCACCTTCACCATGCTCAGCGCGGGAGCGTCGTCGTATCCCGACGAGCGGTCCCCCGTGGGTGTGCGGGGTGTTCTGGTGTCCACACGCATCTAACCGAGTGACGTGGTGTTAGGACACTGCTTTGACGGGGCGGATGTGTCCGGACCCCGTCAAAGCCGCCTCGAACGCCATATGGGCGCCGAAATTCCCCCGCAGGGGTGAAGTTACGGACGGTTGTTCAGCTCCGCCTGCGAGCCGCCTCGTACAGGACGATCCCGGCCGCGACACCCGCGTTCAACGACTCGGCGCCGCCCGGCATCGGGATGCGGACGCGGAAGTCGCAGGTCTCACCGACCAGGCGGGACAGCCCCTTGCCCTCGCTGCCGACGACGATGACGACGGGGCCCTCCAGGGCCTCCAGCTCGCCGAGTTCGGCCTCGCCGTCCGCCGCCAGGCCGACGACCGTGAGGCCGGCCTTCTTGTAGGCCTCCAGGGCCCGGGTGAGGTTGGTGGCACGGGCGACCGGGGTGCGGGCCGCCGTACCGGCGGAGGTCTTCCAGGCGCCGGCGGTCATACCGGCCGAGCGGCGCTCGGGCACGACCACGCCGTGCCCGCCGAAGGCGGAGACGGAGCGGACGACCGCGCCGAGGTTGCGCGGGTCGGTGACGCCGTCGAGCGCGACGACCAGCGGGTCCTCGCCCCCGTCGGCGGCGGCGTCGAGCAGGTCCTCGGGGTGCGCGTACTCGTACGGCGGGACCTGCAGGACCAGGCCCTGGTGGTTGAGGCCGTTCGTCATGCGGTCCAGCTCGGGCCGCGGGGCCTCCATCAGGTTGATACCGCCGCGCTCGGCGGCGAGCTGGAGGGCCTCGCGGACGCGCTCGTCGCTGTCGATGAACTGCTGGACGTAGAGCGTCGAGGCGGGGACGCCCTCGCGGAGTGCCTCGACGACCGGGTTGCGGCCGACGACCAGCTCGGAGGCCGACTTGCCGCCACGGCCCCGGGCCACGGGGCGGCGCGCGGTCTGCTTCGCCTTGGCCGTGGCGATGCGGTTCTTCTTGTGGCCCTTGCGCATCTCGGCCGGCGGGGTCGGCCCCCGGCCCTCCAGGCCCTTGCGCCGCTGGCCGCCACTGCCGACCTGCGCGCCCTTCTTGCCGGACATGCGACGGTTGTTCGCGGCCATGACCTACCTGTTCTCTGCGAAAAAGTGTGCGTACGTCTATGCAGTGTGCCGCCCGGGGGGCCGGGCGGCACAATCGATCAAGGGCCGGGGGGCTACCGGGAACCGAGGCTCCAGCGCGGGCCCTGCGGGCTGTCCTCGATGACCAGGCCGGCCTGGCCCAGCTGGTCGCGGATGGCGTCGGCGGTGGCCCAGTCCTTGCGGGCGCGGGCCGACTCGCGCTGGTCCAGGACCAGGCGGACCAGGCTGTCGACCACGTCGTGCAGGTCCTCGCCGTGGCCGGTGTCCTCGCCGGCCCAGTGCTCGTCCAGCGGGTCCAGGCCCAGGACGCCCAGCATGGCCCGCACCTCGGCGAGCCGTGCCACCGCGGCTTCCTTGTCGTCCGCGGCCAGCGCGCTGTTGCCCTGCCGGACGGTGGTGTGCAGCACGGCCAGGGCCTGCGGGACGCCCAGGTCGTCGTCCATGGCCTCGGCGAACGCGGGCGGGACCTCGGCGGCCGGCTCCACTCCCTTGCCGGCCAGCTCGGTGACCCGCTGCACGAAGCCCTCGATCCGCGCGAACGCCGACTCGGCCTCGCGCAGCGACTCCTCGCTGTACTCCAGCATCGACCGGTAGTGCGGGGCACCCAGGTAGTAGCGGAGCACGATCGGCCGCCACCGCTTGACCATCTCGCTGACCAGGACGCTGTTGCCGAGCGACTTGGACATCTTGTCGCCGGCCATCGTCACCCAGGCGTTGTGCACCCAGTACCGGGCGAAGTCGTCGCCGTAGGCCTTGGACTGGACGATCTCGTTCTCGTGGTGCGGGAAGATCAGATCCAGGCCGCCGCCGTGGATGTCGAACGCGGAGCCCAGGTACTTGTGCGCCATCGCCGAGCACTCCAGGTGCCAGCCGGGCCGGCCCGCGCCCCACGGGGTGGGCCAGGTCGGCTCGCCGGGCTTGGCGGCCTTCCACATGGCGAAGTCACGGGGGTCACGCTTGCCGGTCTCGCCCTCGCCGGCCGGCTGCAGCAGGTTGTCCAGCTCCTGCCGGGACAGCTGCAGGTACTCGGGGAAGGACCGTACGTCGAAGTAGACGTTGCCGTCGGCGGCGTAGGCGTGCCCGCGCTCGATCAGGCGCTGCATCATCTCGACCATCTCGGTGATGTGGCCGGTCGCGCGCGGCTCGTACGTCGGCGGCAGGCAGCCCAGCGCGGTGTAACCCTCGTTGAAGGCGCGCTCGTTCTCGTACCCGATCGACCACCACGGCCGGCCCTGTTCCTGCGCCTTGGCGATGATCTTGTCGTCGATGTCCGTGACGTTGCGGACGAAGGTCACCTCGTAGCCGCGGTAGGAGAACCAGCGGCGCATGATGTCGAAGTTCAGACCCGACCGGATGTGTCCGATGTGCGGTGCCGCCTGCACGGTGGCGCCACACAGGTAGATCGAGACACAACCCTGCTTGAGCGGGGTGAAATCGCGGATCTGCCGGGCGCTGGTGTCGTACAGGCGAATGGTCACCCCTCCAGGGTAGTGGGCGCGAGAGGGTGCCTCACGCCCCTTCCCCACAATGCCGGGGCTCAGAGCGCCCCGACGACCTTCCTCGGCCTGATCCGCACGACCACCCGCTCGGCGTCGTTCGCCGAGGCGGGATTGAAGTCGGCGTATTTCCTGCCCGTGTACTTCTCGCTGAGCTCGTCGATGAATTCCGCGGCGCCCTCGGTCGTCATCTCGGCGGTGCCGCGGATCTCGGCGTACTCGTAGGGCTGGTCGGGGTCCATGACGACGACCGTCACCCGGGCGTCGCGGTCCAGGTTCTTCTTCTTGCGGCGGTCGACCGTGGTGGAGAAGAGGAGGTCGTCACCGTCGCGCTTCACCCAGACGGGGGACAACTGGGGGCTGCCGTCGGGCTGGACGGTGCCGACGACGATGAACACCTTGCCGTCGAGCAGGGACTTCAGGCGGTCGGACAGTACGGCGGACATGGGCACCCTCCGGAATCCAGGGATCACTGGTGGCCGTGTGGGTACCCTCGCACGGCCTCAGTCCACCCGCACCACGAGTGCCGTCGCCACCGCCATCAACCCCTCCTCGCGGCCCGGGAAGCCGAGGCCGTCGGTCGTGGCGCCGGAGACGGAGACGGGCGCGCCGGCCGCCTCGGAGAGGATCTTCTGGGCCTCGTCGCGGCGCTTGCCGATCTTCGGGCGGGGGCCGACCACCTGGACGGCGATGTTGCCGATGGTGAAGCCCGCCTCGCGGACGATCCGGGCCGCCTCGGTGAGCAGGGTGGTTCCGGAGGCGCCGGACCACTCGGGGCGGCCGGTGCCGAAGTGCTGTCCGAGGTCGCCCAGTCCGGCGGCGGAGAAGAGGGCGTTGCACGCGGCGTGGGCGACGACGTCCGCGTCGGAGTGCCCGGCCAGGCCCGGCCCCTCGCCCTCCCACTTCAGGCCCGCGCACCACAGCTCGCGGCCCTCCTCGAAGGCGTGGATGTCGGTGCCGATGCCGACCTGGGGCAGTACCACCGGTGACTGCTCAGAAGCCATCGTTGAGCCTCCTGCGGGCGAGGACCGCCTCGGCGAGGACCAGGTCGAGGGGGCGGGTGACCTTGAAGGCCTCCTCGTGCCCGGGGACGGCGACGACCGTCACACCCAGCTGCTCGACCATGCTCGCGTCGTCGGTGACCTCGTCGCCGACGGTCTCGTGGGCGCGGACCAGGGTCGCGCGGTCGAAGCCCTGGGGGGTCTGGACGGCGCGCAGGCGCGCCCGCTCGGGGGTGGCGACGACCGGCTCGGGGGCGTCGGGCTCGGCCGCGGGCTCGACCTCCTTGACGGTGTCGGCGAGCGGGAGCGCGGGGACCACGGCGGCGGCACCGTCGCGTACGGCCTCGACGACCGCGTCGACCGTGTCGACCGGGACCAGCGGGCGGGCCGCGTCGTGGACGAGGACGATGCCGTACTCGGGCGGCAGGGCGTCCAGGCCGAGCCTGACCGATTCCTGGCGGCTGTCCCCGCCGGGGACGACGAGGAAGTCGGTCCGGTCGGGCAGGGCGTGCGCGTCCAGGAGGGACTTGACCTCGGCGGCGCCGTCCGGCGGGGCCACGACGATCACCAGGGAGACATGGCGGGACGCGGCGAGCGCGCGGACCGCGTGGATGAGCATGGGCGTGCCGTTCAGCGCGCGCAGCGCCTTGGGGGCGCCCGGACCGAGGCGTACGCCCCGGCCGGCTGCTGGAATCACGGCGGCGACGGGGTTCGGCGCGGGTGAGGGGCGCGATTCGTCAGACATCGGTTCCTGTCAGGTTTGTGTGCTCGACCTAGGTGGGTATGGCCTGGAGGAGTGCCGGGCGCGACGCCTTGACCGGACCCTTTCCGTGACCCTGGTCGAGCCATCTGCCCGGGCCCGGCACATCAAGTATCGGGGGGCTTGCTGTTCGGGGGCTTTCCGAAGAACACGGAAGAGCGGCGAAGAGCGGAGCCTTTTCCGTGACCAGGGCGCGATGGGCATCCGGCGCCATGGGTACGAACATGCCGCAGCGCCCGGCGACAGGATCAGTGTCATCGGGCACCGCGGCATTTACTGTGCTGAGCGTTTCCGGAGCGAGGGATCGCTGCCGTGGCGCGTCAGGAGGCGAGCACCTCGTCGAGCAGGGCTTCGGCTTTGTCCTCGTTCGTGTTCTCCGCGAGAGCCAGCTCGCTCACCAGGATCTGCCGCGCCTTGGCGAGCATGCGCTTCTCACCGGCGGACAGTCCACGCTCGCGCTCACGACGCCACAGGTCACGCACGACTTCCGCGACCTTGATGACATCGCCGGAGGCGAGCTTCTCCAGGTTTGCCTTGTAGCGACGCGACCAGTTCGTGGGCTCCTCGGCGTACGGCGCGCGCAGCACCTCGAAGACCCGGTCCAGCCCGTCCTGACCGACCACATCACGCACGCCGACGAACTCCGCATTGTCCGCTGGCACACGTACCGTCAGGTCACCCTGGGCGACCTTCAGCACCAAGTAGGTCTTGTCCACGCCTTTGATCTGGCGAGTTTCGATGGCCTCGATCAGCGCGGCCCCGTGATGGGGATAGACCACGGTGTCGCCAACCTTGAACGTCATGTGACAGGTACCCCTTCCGTGGCTATCCAGGGTAACACGGATACGGCGTCTTCTGAATGGCGTTTTCGCAGGTCAGGGCATATCTCGGGGCTTGACAACTGCGACAGGAACGTGCTGCGAGGGCCCCGCGGAACGAGGAATTCGCAGGTCGGAGGGGCTCTCCGGGCGGGGTGAAACGCGTACGTTACACACTTCCGGAGCCATCTCCAAGTGGATGAACGTCCCGGTTTGTCCGGTTCCAAGCGTACGACTTCCGCTACTCCGTTCGGTGACCCCGGACGCATCCGGGGTGATTCCAAAATTGATCAACGGTCGCCGGAGGGGGTGGCGCGTGATCAATATCGGGGCCGTCACGCATTCCTTCACGGAAAATTTGCGAGCGGTTATGTGAATGACGGACGAGCCCTCGGCAAAGTGACTGGAGGGTCACTTGTGACGGGAGTGGCGATGGGTTCGCGGTACCTCCAGCCGGAGGGAAGCAGGGTGCTCGGGGAGGGTCGGGTGCGGCGGCCCGGGAACGGCTCGGTAGCCTAAGGCCGCTGACAGACACTTAGGGTGGCTTTATAAGGGGAGCCGCCCGCGCGTTCAAGGAGTTGCCGCCGCCGTGAGCAGCAGCCTTCGACGCGGCGCCCTCGCCGCCTCCGCCATCGTTTTCTCGATCGCCTCGCTCGCCGCCTGCGGCGCCGGCAACGACTCACAGACCCTGGAAGTCAAGCCGGACAACGCGGCCACCACCGTCGGAACCATCAAGGTCCAGAACGCGCTGATCATCACCCAGCCCGACCTGAAGGCCCCGGGCCCGGCCGTGATCTCCGCGACCGTGTTCAACGCGGACAAGGACCCCCAGACCCTGCAGTCCATCTCCATCCCGGGCAGCAGCGAGACCGTCAAGCTGACCCCGGCCAAGGGCCAGAGCCTGACGATCCCGGCGCACGGCTCGCTGATCATCGGCGGCAAGGACAACGCCTCCGCCGCGATCCCCAACGGCCACCAGTCGGTCGTGAACGGCAACGCGCAGAAGATCACCTTCACCTTCAGCACGACCGGTGACGTGAGCCTGCGCGCCTTCGTGGTCCCGGCCACGAGCTACTTCGACAAGTGGGGCCCGAGCGAGATCCCGTCCGGCCCGGCGACCAACTCCCCGGCGCCGGGTGCCTCCGCCGGCACCAAGCCGCACAAGGGCGGCAAGGCGAGCCCGTCGTCCTCCCCGAGCGGCTCGGCGAGCGGCAGCCCGAGCACCGGCGCCACCCCGAGCGACTCCGCGTCCCAGTCGGCGGCCGGTCACTGAGCACCGCCGGTCACTGAGCACCGCCGGCCGTCAGGCACCGAGGACGTATGCCGAAGGGCGGCACCCCTGCGCGGGGTGCCGCCCTTCGGCACGGACGGGTGTGTGCGGTCGTACGGCCTACGGCTCGAACTTGTAGCCCAGACCCCGCACCGTCACCAGGTAGCGCGGCGCGCCCGGGTCCGGCTCGATCTTGGCGCGCAGCCGCTTGACGTGGACGTCGAGGGTCTTGGTGTCGCCCACGTAGTCGGCGCCCCAGACGCGGTCGATGAGCTGCATGCGGGTGAGCACGCGGCCCGCGTTGCGCAGCAGCATCTCCAGCAGGTCGAACTCCTTCAGCGGCAGGTCGACCTTGGAGCCGGCGACCGTCACCACGTGGCGGTCGACGTCCATCCGGACCGGGCCCGCCTCCAGCGCGGCCGGGGTGACCTCCTCCGGCTCGCCGCGGCGGCGCAGGACGGCCCGGATACGGGCGACCAGCTCACGCGAGGAGAAGGGCTTGGTGACGTAGTCGTCGGCTCCTATTTCGAGGCCGACGACCTTGTCGATCTCGCTGTCCTTGGCCGTCACCATGATCACGGGGACGTTGGAGCGACCGCGCAGCTGGCGGCACACCTCCGTACCGGGCAGACCCGGCAGCATCAGGTCGAGGAGGACGAGGTCGGCGCCGTTGCGCTCGAACTCGTCGAGTCCGTCGGGGCCGGTGGCCGCCACGGCCACCTCGAAGCCCTCCTTGCGGAGCATGTACGACAGGGCGTCGGAGAAGGACTCCTCGTCCTCGACGACGAGCACTCGGGTCACGGAAGGACCTCCGGGGCGGGAAGCGGTTCGTACGGGGATGACTCAGTGGTGCCGGCCTCGTCGTCGAGGTCGGGGTCGGGGTGCTGCGACGCACGGTCGCGGGCCGCACCCGCCTCCGGCAGCCTGAGGGTGAAGGTGGAGCCCTGGCCTTCGGCACTCCAGACCGTGACCTCCCCGCCGTGCGAGGCGACCACGTGCTTGACGATCGCGAGACCCAGCCCGGTGCCTCCGGTGGCCCGGGAGCGGGCCGGGTCGACGCGGTAGAAGCGCTCGAAGACGCGTTCCTTGTCCTTCTCGGAGATGCCGATGCCCTGGTCCGTCACGGCCAGCTCGATCATGTCGCCGCCGGGCGCGGTGACCCGGCGGGCGGCTATGCCGACGCGGGTACGGGCCGGGGAGTAGTTCACCGCGTTCTCGACCAGGTTGCCGAGGGCGGCGGCCAGCTGGCCGCGGTTGCCCCAGACGGCCAGGTCCGCCGTGCCTCCGGCGGCCATGGTGATCTGTTTGGTACCGGCCTGGTGGCGGCAGCGGTCGACGGCCTCGGCGACCAGCTCGTCCACCCGGACGGGCTCGGCGTCCTCCAGGGGGTCGTCGTTCTGCACCCGGGAGAGGTCGATCAGCTCCTGGACCAGGTTGGTCAGGCGGGTCGCCTCGATCTGCATCCGGCCCGCGAAGCGCTGTACGGCCTCGGGGTCGTCGGAGGCGTCCATGACGGCCTCGGAGAGGAGGGAGAGCGCGCCGACGGGCGTCTTCAGCTCATGGCTGACGTTCGCCACGAAGTCGCGCCGCACCGCCTCGATCCTGCGGGCCTCGGTCAGATCCTCGACCAGCAGCAGGACCAGGCGGGAGCCGAGCGGGGCCACGCGCGCGGAGACGGCGAGGGCCTCGCCGCGTCCGGTGCCACGCCGGGGCAGATCCAGCTCGACCTGCCGTATCTCCCCGTCACGTCTGGTGTCCCGGGCCATCTGGAGCATCGGCTCGACGGCGAGCTTGCCGCCGCGGACCAGCCCGAGGGCGTAGGCGGCGGAGCTGGCCTTGACGACGGCGTCGGCCTCGTCGAGGACGACGGCCGAGGAGCGGAGCACGGACAGTACGGTGTCCACGCCGGGCGGGAGTACGGGATCGGTGTGCAAGGAAGTCCTGGTCGGTCGCTTCTGGTCGCGTTCGCTCCAGCGGAACGCCAGCATGGCGATGACGCCGGTGAGCACCCCGGCGATCGCTGCCGCTGCGGCGACCGCCGCGTTCACGTCCATGCCTCAAGGTTAAGCAGGGCGTACGACATGACCACAGCCGTCGAGGGGCGACCTCGGACACTCGTCGCCCAGAGTTCACCTTGGGGCCAGGATTGGTTCATTTGGGGTGGCGGAAACGGACGCGTGCGGGGCAGAACGTGGGAGCGTGGGGACCAAGCACACCTATGAGAGGGAACCCTGATGCGGGACGCGTACCACGAGGAACTTGACTCGATCGGCGACGGTCTGGTGGAGATGGCCCGGCTGGTCGGGTCGGCGATCGGACGCGCCACGACCGCCATCCTGGACGCCGACCTGAAGCTGGCCGAGAGCGTCATCGAGGCGGACCAGAAGGTCGACGAGCTGCAGCACGACCTGGAGGCGCGGGCCATAGCCCTGCTCGCCCGGCAGCAGCCGGTGGCGACCGACCTCCGTATCGTCGTCACCTCCCTGCGCATGTCCGCCGACCTGGAGCGCTCCGGCGACCTCGCCCAGCACGTGGCGAAGCTGGCGCGGCTGCGGTTCCCCGCGCGGGGCGTCCCGCAGGACCTGCACGCGACCATCCTGGAGATGGGCCAGCTCGCGCAGCGACTGATGGCGAAGGCGGCCGAGGTGATCATCACGAAGGACATCGACCTCGCGCTCCAGCTGGAGCAGGACGACGACGAGATGGACCTGCTGCACCGCACGCTGTTCCAGCACCTGATCGACGATCGCTGGAAGCACGGCATCGAGACCGCCGTCGACGTCACCCTGCTCGGCCGCTACTACGAGCGGTACGCCGACCACGCCGTCGCCGTCGCCAAGCGCGTCGTCTACCTGGTCACGGGCGAGCACGCGGACGAACTCCAGCAGGACATCCAGCCGGTCACGGGCGTCGAGGGCGCCTGACCCGGACCGGCCCCGCGGACGCGCGGGGCCGGTGGGGCGGATGTGGCTCCCGGATTCCGCGGGTCTGCGCCCGGGGCGCGTGGGCGCCTCCGTGCGCCGTTGATGCGCCCGGGGAAACGGGCATGAAATGGACGAGGGCATCCCTGCCCCAGCGTCTAGGAGGGACCCATGGCCGAATCCCCCAGCACCACGCCCGACCCCACGCAGGAGCGCGAGACCCAGCAGCCCGCCGCCCCGACGAGCCTTCCACTGATCGGTGCGTGCGGCTGCGGTTCGGGCTGCGGGTGCGGGTGCCAGTCGGGCGCGCCCTGCCAGTGCGGCTGAGGACGGTACGACTGCGTAGGGCCGGTGTGAACACGTTTCACACCGGCCCTCCTTCGTGCCCCTGCGCCCAGCGGTGCAGATCCTCCAGGGCGTCCCGGACCGTGGTCGTCCGGTACCGGTCCAGCCACGCCCCCGCCTCCCGGGCGACCCGGTCCAGCGCGCCGAGCTCGGCCCATCACCGTTGACCGTCCCTTCCCTCGTCCCCGCCGTCACGCCCGTCCTCACTGGCGTAGTCCCTGCGGTCACCGCCGTCGTCGGCCTGGGGCTCCGGGCTCCATCTGGAAGCGGAGCCTGCGGGCCAGGACCTCGCGGGCCACTTGGCTGACCGTGCGGCCCTCGGCGTACGCACGGCCCCGCAGCCGGTCCAGGGCCTGCTCGGCGTCCAGGTCCAGCTGCACCATCACCATGCCGACCGCCTGGTAGACCTCGGTGTGGTCGGCCTCGGACGCCGCCATCCACGACGCCACCTCGTCCTCCGTGTCCTCCTCGGCCCCCTCGTGCCCGGCCGCCTGGAGGCTCATCAGCGCGAAGGTGACGGCGTCGCGCGCCCACAGCGCCGTCCGCATGTCCCGCTCGGTCAGGCCGCCGACGGATTCGCTGTACAGGTCCAGGGTGCCGACGGCGGCGCCGTTGACGCCGAGCGGCAGCGAGAAGACCGCGCGCACGCCGAGTGCCACCGCCTCGTACGCGAAGATCGGCCAGCGGCGGGCGTCCGGGCCGCCGGTGAGGTCGGACGCGACGACCGGGGCGCCCCGGTCGAGAGCGCTCTGGCAGGGCCCGTCCCCCAGGGTGTACTGCAGTTCGGCGAGCCGGGCCGCGACCCGGTCACTGGCGCACCAGGTGACGCGTACGCCCTTCCCGCCGGAGATCGACACCGAGGAGCCGCTGATCGGCAGCAGCCGTACGCAGACCGCGCAGAGCGCGCCCGGCACCTGCTCGGGGGCGTCGGCGCCCCGCGCGGCGGCGGCGAGCGTCCGGGTGACCCACAGCCGTGCCTGCCCGTCCGGCGGCCCTCCGCCGCCGGCCGGCTCCTCCGGCCGCTCGGGCGACATGGTCAACACCCCCGTCGCAGCCCATCGTCATCAGACATGATCCACCAGTATTCCGTCGGCAGCCCCGGACGGTTGTCCCACGCTCCGAGTGCCCAGCTTGGGACGAGTGACATACCGCTTTCGACGACTGCCTCAGGGAGGCCCTTCGGCGGCTCCGACCGCCCCTGCGACAATGCCGCCACGCGGCACCGGTCGTGGGTAGGGGAGGGAACGGCGTGATCGCGCGTGTGGTGCTGACACTGCTCCTGCTGCTCGCGGGCGGCGCGTGCACGGCCGTGGCCTGCGGCTACCGCGGTGTCGATGTGCGGGTGTGGGACTGGGCGGACGTCGTGGTCACGCGGCGCACCGCGTACGGAGCGCCCTGGCGGAGCCTGACCGTCATGCGGATCAACTTCGGGCTCATGGGGATCGCCCTCCTGGCATGCGGCCTGACCACCCTGACGAGCTGACGGCACCCGTGGCCGGAGCTGATCACTATGGTGTGACGCCATGGCCCTGCAGATGAAGCTGACGGCGATAACACTCGACTGCCCCGACCCTGAGGCGCTGGTTGCGTTCTACGCACAGGCCACCGGGCTCGGGATCCACCCCGGATCCGACCGTGACTTCGCCGGGCTCGACGGCGATGACGGGCTCTTCATCGGGTTCCAGCGGGTCGACGGCTATCAGGCTCCGCGCTGGCCCGACCAGACCGTGCCGCAACAGATCCACCTCGACTTCGAGGTCGACGACCTCGACCAGGGTGAGGCGCTGCTGTTGGCGCTGGGCGCGGCCAGGCCGGACTGTCAACCGGGCGGTGACAGGTGGCGCGTCCTCACCGACCCGGCCGGACATCCCTTCTGCCTGACCAGACGGAAGGTCTAGCTGCTCACAGAGGGCCCAAGAACCCCGAAAAGCCCCCACCCGCAGAGAAACCGCAGGTTGGGGGCTTGATGGGTAGGGCTTACTTCTTCTTGCCCTGGTTCTTGACCGCCTCGATCGCTGCTGCGGCCGCCTCGGGGTCGAGGTACCTGCCGCCGGGGGTGGTCGGCTTGAAGTCGGCGTCCAGCTCGTAGTACAGCGGGATGCCGGTCGGGATGTTCAGGCCCGCGATGTCGGCGTCGGAGATGCCGTCCAGGTGCTTGACCAGGGCGCGCAGCGAGTTGCCGTGGGCGGCGACCAGGACCGTGCGGCCGGCCAGGAGGTCGGGGACGATGCCGTCGTACCAGTAGGGCAGCATCCGGACGACGACGTCCTTCAGGCACTCCGTGTCCGGGCGCAGCTCCGGCGGGATCGTCGCGTAGCGGGCGTCGTGCGCCTGGGAGAACTCGGAGTCGTCGGGGAGCGCGGGCGGCGGGGTGTCGTACGAGCGGCGCCAGAGCATGAACTGCTCCTCGCCGAACTCGGCCAGCGTCGCCGCCTTGTCCTTGCCCTGGAGGGCGCCGTAGTGGCGCTCGTTCAGGCGCCAGCTGCGGTGGACCGGGATCCAGTGACGGTCCGCGGCCTCAAGGGCGAGCTGGGCCGTGCGGATCGCGCGCTTCTGCAGGGACGTGTGGACCACGTCGGGGAGGAGGTCGGCGTCCTTCAGGAGCTCGCCGCCGCGGACCGCCTCCTTCTCGCCCTTCTCGTTCAGGTTGACGTCCACCCAGCCGGTGAACAGGTTCTTCGCGTTCCATTCGCTCTCGCCGTGGCGGAGGAGGATCAGCTTGTACGGTGCGTCGGCCATGGGAAAGAGCGTAATCCACGGCCTCCCGCGCCCGCCCCGGCCGACCGGTGGGTGGACCGTTGACGGCCTCTGTTAAACGAGTGGCCGCCCGTGGATCACCTCGGTAAGTTGTGCCTACCGCTAGTGCCGCTTACAGCATCCGCACCGGGTGCCTTCGATCCGTGGGGGGATCCCGCTATGTCCGCCGCCCGTCTCAGACGTGCCGCCCGGGAGACGGTCTCCGGACTCCCCCGTGAGTTCTGGTGGCTGTGGACCAGCACCCTCGTCAACCGCCTCGGCGCGTTCGTGGCCACCTTCATGGCCCTGTACCTCACCCTGGACCGCGGTTACTCGGCGTCCTACGCCGGTCTCGTCGCCTCCCTGCACGGGCTGGGCGGTGTCGTCTCCTCGCTGGCAGGCGGGGTGATGGCCGACCGGCTGGGACGGCGGCCGACGCTGCTCATCGCCCAGTCCGCCACCGCCGCCTCCGTCGCGCTGCTCGGCTTCATGACCAGCCCGGTCGCCATCGCCGCCGTCGCCTTCCTCGTCGGCATGGCCTCCAACGCGTCCCGGCCGGCCGTCCAGGCGATGATGGCGGACATCGTCCGCCCCGAGGACCGGATCCGCGCCTTCTCCCTCAACTACTGGGCCATCAACCTCGGCTTCGCCGTCTCCTCGATGGGCGCCGGGTTCATCGCGGAGTTCAGCTATCGCGCCGGGTTCCTGATCGAGGCCGGGATGACGGCCCTCTGCGCGGTCGTCGTCTTCCTCAAGCTGCCCGAGTCGCGGCCCGCGGCCACGGCCCGGCAGGCGGACACGGACGTCAGCCTCGGCACGGTGCTGCGCGACGGGCGGTACATGGCTGTCGTCGGACTGTCCTTCCTGGTCGCCCTGGTCTTCCAGCAGGGGTCCGTCGGCCTGCCCGTGGCCATGGGGCGGGCGGGGTTCTCGCCCGCCGACTACGGCCTGGCCATCGCCGTCAACGGCGTCCTGATCGTCGCCCTGCAGATCCCGGTCACCCGCTTCATCGAGCACCGCGACCCGCGCACCCTGCTGGTGGTCTCCTCGGTGCTCGCGGGGTACGGCTTCGGGCTCACCGCCTTCGCCGGATCGGTCGGCGTCTTCGCGCTCACGGTCTGCGTGTGGACCCTCGCCGAGATCGTCAACGCGCCGACGCAGACCGGGCTCGTGGTGCGGCTGTCCCCGGTGCACGGGCGCGGGCGGTACCAGGGCGTGTACACGCTGTCCTGGTCCGTCGCCTCGCTGATCGCGCCGCTGATGTCCGGTGCGGTCATCGACCGGCTGGGCGCGCAGTGGCTGTGGGGGATGTGCGCGGCGGTGGGGACGGTGGCCGGGCTGGGGTACGGGGTGCTCATGCGGAAGCTGCCGAGCGCAGGGCCGGCTCCGGCGCCGCGGCCGTCCGCTTCGGTCCGGGTCGCGGAGGGCTGAGCCGAAAGCCTTCGGTCCGGGTCGCGGAGGGCTGAGCCGAAAGCCGCCCCACACGCACCACGGCTCCCGGCATCCCACCCGACGTCCCACGCCCCGCACCGAGCGCAGCACGGTGCGGGGCGTCTGCCAGGAAGGACAGGAAGGCCAGGAAGGAAGGGACGGCCTAGTGGGTGGCGGCCGGTGACTTGTCGAAGATGGCCCCGGTCTTGCTGAAATCGGGCATGTCCTGGCTGTCGTCGGACGCGCCCTGACCGGAGTCGGACGCGCCCTGGCCGAGTTCGGACGCGGCCGGTGCGCTGGTCCCGAAATCGACTCCGACGTTGCCCATGTCGTCGCCGTCGTCGGCGAGGGCCTGGGCCGCTCCTCCGAACAGAACGGTCCCGGCGAGAGCGGTGGCGGCCAGCACGGTGGTTACACGCATATGCGTCTCCTTCGGTCGGTGTGTGCTCGCCAGACGTATGCCGCCGGCCCACCGGCGAGAAGCGGTGACGTGCACACAAGCACCCGAATAGACGGTGCGGAGGAGGGGTGCCCCTCCTCCGCGTGCGGGCCTGCGGTCAGGACAGGGTGCGGCCGGTCCAGCCCGAGCCGACGCGGACCCGGCTGCCGAAGGTGCCGTGCCCGGTGCCCGGGTTGAGCCAGGCCACGCCGGCCGAGTCGACCGAGAGCAGGTCGGCCCGGCCGTCCCCGTTCAGGTCGGCGGCACCGAGCACCTGGCGGTAGCTCTTGCCCCAGTCGCGGAAGACCAGCACACGGTCGGCGAGCTTGCCGGTGCCGGTGCCGTTGTAGCGCCACAGCTCGCCGGAGCTGTCGAGGGCCAGCACGTCTCCGCGCCCGTCGCCGGTGAGGTCACCGGCGCCGATCACCCGGGTGTACCCCTTCCAGGCGGACCTGATCTTGACGCGCGGGGCGAATCCGGCGGTGCCGTCGCCGGCGTACAGGTAGAGGTCACCGGTGGCGGCGGAGCGGGCCAGCAGGTCGGCGCGGCCGTCGCCGGTCAGGTCGCCGGGGCTGGTGAGGACGTCGTAGCCGCGCCAGTCGCTGCTCGTCTTCTTGTACGGGGACGCCGGCGCGGGCAGCCTGCCCGCCGGGGTCTCGTACACGCGGGCCTCGCCCGTGGGCAGCACGGCGAGGACGTCGTTGAGGCGGTCCCCGTTCAGGTCGCCGAAGCCGGTGAACCGGGTGCCGGCGGGCCAGCCGGTGGTGACCGCGCCGCTGTGCACCGGGCCCGTGGCGAGGTGGCCCGCGGCGTCGCCGTCGTACCGGGTCAGGGTGGTGCCGGTCAGGGCGAGCACGTCGGCGCGGCCGTCGTCGCCGTAGTCGCGGGCGCGGGGCAGCGCGCGGGTGGTGCCGGAGACGGCGTGCAGCGGGCCGCCGAGTGCGGAGCTGTCGTACCAGAGCGCGGTGGGGCGGGTGCCGGCGACCGTGAGGGCGCCGTCGACGGTCCGGTTGCCGGTGGTGGTGGCCAGCGTCTTGGGGGCCGACCAGCCGCCACGGGTGCGGAAGCCGGCGACGAAGCGGTACGAGCCGTTGCCGATGGACACGGCCCAGCCCGCGTGCACGGTGCCGTCGCCGGCGATGCCGGAGCTGACGGCCGAGCCGGCGGGACGGCGGTCGTCGGCCTGCTCGACGGCGCCCCAGACGCCGGTGCGGGCGGAGCGGGTCGTCGAGATCACCGCCTTGTCCGCGGCCCCCACGAGGGTGACGTCACCGTTCGGGGCGGTCAGCGGGCGGGGCAGGGCGCGGGGGGCGTACCAGCCGGTGAGCCCGGTCTGCTCGGCGGCGCTCCACTCGGCGCCGGGGGCGGCCTTGCGGGCGAAGCGGACGGGGCCGCCGACGCTCGCCCACAGGAGGGTGAGTCCGCCGGCCGGGTCGGCGTCGAGGCGGAGGGCACCGGGCTGGGTGCCGGTGAGCGGGGTCAGGTCCTCGGCGTCGCCCCACGTGGTCGCACCGGCCTTGCGCTCCATGATCCGGGAGTGGTACGAGGGCCCGCCCGCGGGGGTCGCGCCGCCGCCGTCGCGGGGGCGGTCGTCGAGGTTCCACGCGACGGCCGCGTTGCCCGATTTGTCGAGGGCGGCGTGCAGCCCGGTCAGGAACCACTCCCCGTCCTCGGCGTCGCTCTTGACGGTGTCGAACACGGTGGGCGCGGACCAGGCGTCGCCGGGGGCCGGCCGCTCGGTCATGCGCAGCTCACGGCCGCCCGTGATCCGGACGGCCCAGACGGCCGCGAGGCGGCCGGTGGCGCTGCCGAAGACCAGGGGGTGCTCGGCCCAGGAGGAGAGGGTGGCGACGGTGGTGGGGTCGGACCAGCGGGTGGCGCCCGGGGCCAGGGTGGCGGCCTTGAGCAGGCTCTTGCCCTCCGGGAGGCTCTCGCTCCAGTAGGCGACGAAGGAGCCGTCGGCCTGCGGGGCGAGGGCGCTGTCGTAGAGGCCGGCGGTGGTGGACAGCGTCTGGGGCGCGGCCCATGTGGTGCTGCCCGCCGGGCGGACCTGGACGGTGAGCCGGCGGACCTCGGCGGTCTGCGCGGGGTCCTGCGGCTGGTCGCGCAGGGCGACGAGGGCGCCGTCGGCGCGGGCCTGCAGGCCCAGCACGCGGTGCGGGGCGGTGGCGGCGACCTCGGTGGAGGTGCCCCAGACGCCGGGCTGTACGGGGTCGGTGGCCACCGCCGCACCGGCCGCGGTGCCCGCGCCCGGTGCGGCCGCCGCTTCGGCGGACAGCGCGGGCAGGGCCCCCAGGAGGCTCCCGCTCAGTACGAGCGCGAACGTCCCTCTTATGACATACCGGTTCACGATCCGGTCCCCCCAGGTTCCAGACTTGGTGAGAAAAGTGTGTGGATCTTATAGGACCGGAATGACTGAGCCCCTGCCGGGAGTTGTCCGCCGGCAGGGGCTCGGTGCGCTGATCGCAGCGATCAGAGGGCGGCGTTGAAGCCGACCTGGTGCGACTGGCCGAGGGCGCCCAGCGCCTCGCCCTGGACGGCGCCGAGCTGGGACAGCACGTCGGCGCTGCTGAGGGTGGTGTTGTCGAGCGTGAGGCTGACCTCGGGGGCCAGACCGCCGGCGACGGTGTCGAGGTCGGCGTCGGAGATCTCGAGGGTCTCAACCTGGTGAGCGGAGTTCATGGGGAAACTGCCCTTCGCATGGGTGGTCCACAGGGGAGCGGCACCGCTGGGGACAGACGGTGGACCGCGACCGCGGGCGTGCGCCGTCCCTTTCAGGACACCGTGGCGTGAACCCGGCGGCGCGAGCGATCAAACCACGGGAGCGCGCCGGGCAGCCAGCCAACCGGCGCCCGCCCCGGGTCAGTTGTCCCCGGCGGTGACCGAACCGTGCGGGCCCGGTCACGCTATGGGGGGAGTTTCTCCACACCCCCGCACGGCACAGACGGGCCACGGGTATTGCCAGCGCCGCGCCGACCGGGACAACTCCGTACCAACGGAACCCACCGGCCGCGCACTTGCGTACGCGCTGTGCAGATTCGGGCGCGATCTTCCACAGCACCGGGCCGTCCGGGTGCCCCGCAGGTCTCGTGGCGCGCGTCACCGGTGGTCGTGTCACATCTCCCCGGATCGTTCCGTCAGAGACGGTGTAACCATCGGCCACCCCACGGGAGCAGATCATGGACGCGCGACTGAACCTCTTCGAGAACGCCGTCTCCGGCAGGTTCTTCAAGTACCTCAACTCGGCGGGCAAGGCGGTCTCCGAGTCCAGCCTGCCGGCGGCGACCCAGGAGCTGGTGAAGATCCGGGCCAGCCAGATCAACGGCTGCGGGATGTGCCTCGACATGCACACCAAGGACGCAGCCGCCGCCGGGGAGACCGCGCAGCGGCTGCACCTCGTCGCGGCCTGGCGGGAGGCCAAGGTGTTCAGCGACGCCGAGCGGGCCGCGCTGGAGCTGACGGAGCAGGGCACCCGGATCGCCGACGCGGCCGGCGGCGTCCCGGACGAGGTCTGGGCGAACGCCGCCAAGCACCACGACGAGGACCAGCTCGCCGCGCTCGTCGCGCTGATCGCCCTCATCAACGCCTACAACCGCGTCAACGTCCTCGTCCAGCAGCCCGCCGGTGACTACGTGCCCGGCATGTTCGGCTGACGCGGACCCCGGCGAAGGCGGGGAGACGCGGTCACGGGTGCATCCGGGCACCCTTCAGCACCTTGTCCACCGCGTTGCGGGGGCCGTGGACCGCCAGTCCCACCAGGTCCAGCTCGGCCGTCGGCACGGCCCGGACCGCGGCGCGGTTGTCGCGGTCGTTGCCCGTGGCGAACAGGTCCGAGGTGAAGACGGCGCGGGGCAGGGCGCGGCCCAGGGCCCTGTCGTGCGCCGCCTTCAGGGTCTCCTTCGACCCCTCGAAGACCAGCACGGGCTGGCGGAACATGGGGAGGTACGACACCCCGTCCGCGTCCTCGTACGGCTCCCCGATCACCTCGGGAACCGTCGCGCCCAGGCCGCTGACCAGGAACGCGGTGACGTTGAGCCGCTGCCAGGGCTCCAGGTCCGCGCGCAGCAGCACGGCGATCTTCGTGTCGAAACGGATGGGTTCAGCGCTCATGGGACGAGACTGCCGGGCGTCGTACGCGAGCGTCTTGTACGTTCTTTGCGTGGCCGCCCGGCAGGAAGTCAGCGCGTGGCGCCCCCGCGTCCCGGGCGTCACCGAGGTCTTCCACGCCCGCTTCACCGAGTACTCCTACCCGATGCACGTCCACGACGCCTGGACGCTGCTCATCGTGGACGACGGGGCCGTGCGGTACGACCTCGACCGGCACGAGCACGGCACCCCGCACGACACGGTCACCCTGCTCCCGCCGCACGTCCCGCACAACGGCTCGCCGGCCACCCCGGACGGCTTCCGCAAGCGGGTCGTGTACCTCGACAGCAGCCGGCTCGGCGAGGACCTGATCGGGGCCGCCGTGGACGGGCCCGATCTGCCAGACCCGGTACTGCGCCGGCGCGTCGGGCAGCTGCACTCCGCGCTCGCCCGGCCCGGTGACGAGCTGGAGGCGGAGAGCAGGCTGACCCTCGTCGGGGAGCGGCTGCGCGACCATCTGCGGCGGCGCCCGGACGCACCGGCGCACCGCCCGGATCCGGTCCTCGGCCGGCGGCTGCGGGAGCTGCTCGACGCCCGGGTCGTCGACGGGGTCGCGCTGGCGGAGGCCGCGCGCCTGTTGCACGCCCATCCCGCCCATCTGGTGCGGGCGTTCAGCGGCGCGTACGGCATCGCCCCGCACCAGTACCTGATGTCGCGGCGGGTCGGGCGCGCCCGGCGGCTGCTGCTGGACGGGCTGGCACCGGGCGAGGTGGCGGCGGCCACCGGGTTCTACGACCAGGCCCATCTCACCCGGCACTTCAAGAAGCTGGTCGGGGTGCCGCCGGGGCGCTACCGGCGCGGTTCGCGCTGAGCCTCGTACAGGTTGCGCGGACGGCACCGGCGGCGACACCGAAGGCCGACCAGCTGCCGGCCGAGAAGGAGCCGGCCGACGCCCTGCGGGCCTTCGCCGACGCACTCGGCCACAGCGGCGCGAGCGGGAAGCGGGAGCCGCGCCCGTCCTGAGCCGCCGGGTGATCCGCGGTCAGTCCGCCGGGCGTTCGATCAGGTGCCTGAACGCGTCCAGGTTGCGCGTGGACTCGCCGCGGGACACCCGCCAGGCGTACTCCTTGCGGATCGAGGAGGCGAAGCCCAGTTCCAGAAGGGTGTTGAAGGCGCCGTCGGCCGCTTCCAGGACCTGGCCGAGGAGACGGTCGATCTCGTCGGGGGTGACGGAGGCGAGGGGCAGCCGGGCGGTGACGTAGATGTCGCCGAGGCGGTCGACGGCGTAACTGACGCCGTACAGCTTGAGGTTGCGCTCCAGCAGCCAGCGGTGGACGCCCGCCTCGTTCTCGTCGGGGTGCCGGACGACGAAGGCGTTGAGGGAGAGGGAGTGGCGGCCCACCAGGAAGGAGACCGTCGTGGAGAGCTTGCGGGTGCCGGGGAGCTTGACCACGTAGGTGCCGGGGTCGGGGCTCTCCCACTCCAGTTCGGCGTCCTTCAGGGCAGCTTCCAGGACCTGCCCGACCGCCTTCTCGCCATCACCCATGGTGGGAGCGTACGCGACGGCGGTGGGACTGGGTCGCGGCCGTGTAGACGTCGGCGGTCGCGGCGGCCGCGGTGTCCCAGCCGAAGGACCGGGCGTGGCGGGCGGCGGCCTCGCCCATGCTCGCCGACAGGGACGGCTCGTCGGCGAAACGGCGCAGCACGCGCGCGTAGTCGGCCGGGTCGTGACCGGACACGAGGAAGCCGGTGACGCCGTCGCGCACGGCCACGGGCAGCCCGCCGACCGAGGCCGCGAGCACCGGCGTACCGGCCGCCTGCGCCTCTATGGCGACCAGGCCGAAGGACTCGCTGTAGGACGGCATCACGAGCACGGACGCGGCCCGGAACCAGTCCGCGAGCTGCTCCTGGCCGACCGGCGGGCGGAACCGTACGACGTCCGAGACGCCGAGCCGCGCGGCGAGCTTCTGCAGGCCCTCCGGCTTGGCGAGCCCGCTGCCGCTCGGGCCGCCGACGACCGGGACGAGGATGCGGGAGCGGAGCTCGGGACGCTCGTCGAGCAGGACGGCCACCGCGCGCAGGAGGACGTCCGGTGCCTTCAGGGGCTGTATGCGGCCGGCGAAGAGCGGGATCAGGGCGTCCTGCGGCAGGCCGAGGCGGGCGCGGGCGGCGGCGCGGCCGTCGGCCGGACGGAAGCGGTCGAGGTTGACGCCCGGGTGGACGACGGCGACCTTCGCGGGGTCGGCCGTGTAGTGCCGTACCAGCTCGTCGGCCTCCTCCTCCGTGTTGGCGATGAGCCGGTCGGCGGCGGCCACGATCTGGGTCTCGCCGATGACCCGGGCGGCGGGCTCGGGCGAGTCCCCGTCGGCCAGGTTGGCGTTCTTGACCTTGGCCATGGTGTGCATCGCGTGCACCAGCGGCACGCCCCAGCGCTGGGCGGCGAGCCAGCCGACGTGGCCGGAGAGCCAGTAGTGGGAGTGGACGAGGTCGTAGTGGCCGGGGCGGTGACCGGCCCAGGCCTGCATCACGCCGTGCGTGAAGGCGCACAGCTGGGCCGGGAGGTCCTCCTTGGCCAGGCCCTCGTAGGGGCCCGCGTCGACGTGCCGGACGAGGACGCCGGGGGCCAGCTCGACCGTGGGCGCGAGGCCGCCGGCCGTGGCCCGGGTGAAGATCTCGACCTCGATGTTGATCGCGGCGAGCCGCTGGGCCAGCTCCACGATGTAGACGTTCATGCCGCCGGCGTCGCCGGTGCCTGGCTGGTGGAGCGGAGAGGTGTGCACGGAGAGCATCGCGACCCTGCGGGGCCGGCGGAGCAGACGGAGCCGTGACGCGGCCGACGGGGAACGTCGCCCGAGCCTGCTGACGTACTGGCTCACGTGGCCGTCCTCCTTGCTGCGGGCATGCCGGACGGAGGACCGACCGCGCCCTCCACGGTGGTGCAACAGCGGACGGGTGCTCCGCCATTTCCCGAACAAGCGGCTTTGCCCAATCATTACCTTCGGGAGGTGGCGGCCCTCCACCGGGGGGTGCGGATGCGCCACGGCCGGCCCGCTTACCCTCGTAGACATGACAGCCCGCGCAGCGACCCGCCCCGTGGGAGCGGTGACGCGCGGGACGACCAACCCCAACCGGCTGCGCCGCATGGACCGCTGGATCGCCGCCACCCATGGCGGGGAGCTCCGGCGCGCCGACGATCCGCTCGCCGTCGACCTCGGCTACGGCGCCGCCCCCTGGACCGCCGTGGAACTGCTCGGGCGGCTGCGCACCGTCGCACCCCGCGCCCGCGTCGTCGGCATCGAGATCGAGCCGGAGCGGGTAGCCGCCGCGCGGCCGTACGAGCGGGAGGGGCTGGCCTTCCGGCACGGCGGCTTCGAGGTCCCCGTGCCCGGGCGGCCGCTGCTCATCCGGGCCGCCAATGTGCTGCGCCAGTACGACGAGGCCGAGGTCGCCGCCGTCTGGGAGCGGCTGTGCGCGCGGCTCGCCCCGGCGGGCGGCGGCTCGCGCGGCGGGCTGCTGGTCGAGGGGACGTGCGACGAGATCGGGCGGCGGCACGTGTGGGTGGCGCTCGGTCCGGAGGGGCCGCGGACGGTGACGTTCGCGACCCGGCTGGGCTCCCTGGAGCGGCCCTCCGACCTCGCCGAACGGCTGCCGAAGGCGCTGATCCACCGCAACGTCCCCGGCGAGCCCGTGCACGCCTTCCTGCGGGACTTCGACCGCGCCTGGGCCGCCGCCGCGCCCTACGCCTCCTACGGCGCCCGCCAGCGCTGGCTGCGCACGGTACGGGACCTGACGGCCGACTGGCCGGTCACGGACTCCCCGGCCCGCTGGCGGCAGGGCGAAGTGACCGTGGCGTGGCGGGCGTTGGCGCCAGCGGGCTGACGTCACCCGTTCGGGCGCGCCGGGACGGAACGATTCCCGTGCGCCGCTCGTCACACCGGCGGGAGATCGTCGTGCCCGGCGGACACGGGGGACAGCCACCTGTGCCGGCCGCTTCCGCGACCGCTGCCGCCGGCCGCCCGTGCCGTCGGCCTCTGTCGCTTTGTGCCGCGGCATGGCACCATCCCCGGAGCACCGTAAGTTACTGACGGTAAATCAGCTTGGGGGCATGTGTGATGGGCTGGGGCAAGCGCGGCATCCTCGCGGCCGCCGTGACCGTGGTCTGCGCGGTGACCGTGCTGGGCGCACCTGGCACGGCCTTCGCCGCCCCGGCGCCCACACCGAGCGCGTCCCCGACTCCCCCGCCGGACAAGGATCTGGAGAAGGTCCGCGAGAGGCTCGACAAGCTCTACCACGACGCGGCCGTCGCCACCGACGCCTACAACGCGGCCGAGGAGAAGGCCAAGCAGCAGTCCGCCGCGATCGTCGCGCTGGCGAAGAAGATCGACGCGGGGCAGCAGCGGCTCGCCCGGCTCAGGAACCAGGCGGGCGCGGCCGCCCGCGAGCAGTACCGCACCGGCGGCGTGCCGCCCACCGCCCAGTTCCTGCTCAGTGACGATCCCGGCCAGGTCCTGGACGGGGCCGGACTGGTGCTGCAGGGCCAGCGGGCGACGAAGTCCCTGATCGGGGAAGTGTCCGACACCCAGAAGCAGTTGCAGGGCTACGCCGACGACGCCGCCGAGCAGTGGAAGAAACTGGACGCCGAGCGCAAGGCGAAGGCCACCGCGAAGAAGAAGATCCAGCAGCAGATCTCCGCCGCCGAGAAGCTGGAGTCGGAACTGGAGAAGAAGGACCTGGAGCGGCTCGCCAGGCTGGAGGAGCAGGACGCGCTGAAGGCGCAGACGAAGTGGCTCGGCACCGGGATCCTCAAGAAGATCCACGGCGTGGCGTCCGCGCAGGGCGAGAAGGCCGTCGCGTTCGCCACCGCCCAGCTCGGCAAGCCGTACGTGTGGGGCGCCGAGGGCCCGAAGGCCTACGACTGCTCAGGGCTGACCTCCCAGGCCTGGGCGGCGGCCGGCCACCCCATCCCGCGCACCTCGCAGGAGCAGTGGAAGCAGCTCAAGCACGTCGACGTGAAGGACATGCGCCCCGGCGACCTCGTCATCTACTTCGACGACGCCAGCCATGTCGCCCTCTACATCGGCGACGGCGCGATCATCCAGGCCCCCCGCCCGGGCCGCACGATCACGGTCGCGGGCGCCGGCTCGATGCCGATCCTGGGGATCGTACGACCGGACGCGTGAGCCAGGTCATGTGACGCCCGCCATTCCTTCACAGGACACACGCGACGCACACGATGTGACCCAGTCCACCTCCAACCGCCGTGCAGACCGGGGCGGTACGTGAGCTTCGTCATCCCCTCCGCCGGGTGGTCCTGTCCAACTGTCGTACGGAAAGCGGCATATGACGGCGGCCTGCGCGGGAGCGACCCGGCTCACACCATTCCATCGGGGTGGGAGCACCCGCTATGGTCCCGGTCGGTGGGTCGAGACCCCTCGACACCGCCGTGCCCTCGGGGGGAGGGAAGGAACCCAGACGATGCCCGTACCCATACCGCGGCAGAGAGCGATCCCGGCCGTGGAGAGTGGTCAGGCGCAGGCCGCCCCGGTTGCCGGCGGCCCCCTCAAGGAAGAGGCCCACCGCGACGCCACGCCCGTGAACGGCACCGGCGCCACTCTCACACTGCTGCTGATCGAGGACGATCCGGCCGCCTCGCCGATCGTGCCCGACCTGCTGGACCCCTCCGGCAAGCCGATCCGCGTCCGCACGGCCCGTAACCTCACCGAGGCCGGGCGGCTGCTCACCGACGACGTCCACTGCATCCTGCTGGACCTGGCGCTCCCGGCGCCGGGCGGCAGCGACAGCGACGACGAGCTGGCCGTGCTCAGGCACGTCCTCCAGCTCGCGCCCCGGCACGCCGTACTCGCGCTGACCGCCTCCGGCGACGCCGAGCGCGGCGCCGAGGCCGTGCGCGTGGGCGCGCAGGACTATCTCTTCCGGGACGAGCTGGACGGCCGGCTGCTCAGCCGCGCCATCCGGTACGCCGTGGAGCGGAAACGGTCCGACACGGCCGAGCGGCGGCTGGCCGAGGGCCGGCTGCGCGCGCAGGAGAACCGCCGCCTGGAGCGCGGGCTGCTGCCCACGCCCCTGCTGGAGGGCTCCGCGCTGCGCTTCGCCGCCCGCTACCGGCCCGGCCGCTCGCGCGCCCTGCTCGGCGGCGACTTCTACGACGCCGTGCGCACGCCCGACGGCACCGTGCACGCCATGATCGGCGACGTCTGCGGCCACGGCCCGGACGAGGCCGCGCTCGGCGTGGAGCTGCGCATCGCCTGGCGGGCGCTGACGCTCGCGGGGCTGAGCGGCGACGAACTGCTCGGCACGCTCCAGGAGGTGCTGGAGCACGAGCGCGCCGACGAGGAGATCTTCGCGACGGTGTGCACGGTGGACATCGCCTCGGACGGCCGCAGTGCGGGCCTGTGCCTGGCCGGCCACCCGGCCCCGCTGCTCGCCCGCCCGGGCCACCCGGCGCGGCTGCTGCCGTACGACGACAACGGCCCCGCCCTCGGTCTGCTGCCCGGCGCCCGCTGGCCGCGGATGGACGTGGAGCTGGGCGCCGAGTGGAGCCTGATGCTCTACACCGACGGTCTGATCGAGGGCCGGGTCGGCGAGGGCGGGGAGCGGCTCGGTCAGGACGGCATGCTGCGGATGATCCGCCGGCAGCTGTCCGAGGGACTGCGCGGGGAGAACCTGCTGCGGGCCGCGGTGAGCGAGGTGCGGGATCTCAACGGCGGGGAGCTGACGGACGACGTGGCGGTCGTCCTGCTGGACCGGGCGCCGTAAGGGGTGCTTCGCCGTGGCCGGGTGCGGGTTCGTCGCGGCGCGTCGCGCAGTTCCCCGCGCCCCTGGGGCCGGTCAGCCGCGGCCTGCCTGAAGGGGGCGCGGGCAACTGCGGCGAGGTGCTTTCAGCGCCCGCCGTTCCAGGGTCCGTAGGGGCCGTCGCTGCTGCTTCCCCTGCGGCGGCGGAAGCCCTTCCCGCCCGAGACCTGCTGAAGCGCCGGCCGCACGTCCACGAAGAAGACGATCGTGGCGACCAGGCCCGCCAGCTGCAGGAACAGCATGGGCACGAACAGGTTCACGGCGACCGCGACGCCGAGGATGATCAGCCAGAAGCCCTTGTTCTGCTTGTCCGCGGCGCGGTACGCGTCCTCTCGGAAGATCGCGGCCATCACGAACGCCACGATGGCGAGTGCCAGCATGGCGGTGAAGATCAGCCACATCACTCCGCCGACTGCTGTCATCAGCACAATGCCCACCACCCGAGTCGAGTCGTCCGTACAGCCACCGTACCCGTACAACGGGCCGGGCACCCCCAAGGTGCCCGGCCCGTTGTGACCTGCCCTGCCGCGGTCACTTGGCCGGAGGCGTCGTCTTCTTCGCGGGGGTGGCCTTGCGGGCGGCCGGGGCCTTCTTCGCCGCCGGCTTCCTGTCCTCCGCGGGCTCGGCCGTGGCCTCGGCCGGCTTCGGCTCGTCCCCGGCCGGCTCGGACCTGCCCTCGACGGTGATCGCGAGCTCCTCGATCTCCTCGGCGGCCTCGCCACGCCAGTTCTTCACGGCCTGCTCGCCGTGCTCGGCGACCTTCTCGTAGGTCTCACGGGCCTTGACGGCGTACTCGGCGGCGACACCCACGCCGCGCAGGGCCAGGTCCTGGGCCTGCTCACCGAGCTTCTTCAGGTCGACGTCGAGGGTGCCGATGAACTCGTTGACCTTGGTCTGGAGGTTCTCCTGCGCCTCCTTGGCCCGGGCGGCGGCCTTCTCCTGCACGGCCTTCGGGTCGGTGTTGCGCACGGCCTCGATACGGGCCGGGGCCTCGGCACGCAGCTGCTCGACCAGGGCGGGCACCTTCTTGGCCTGCTGGAGGGCGAGGTCGGCGGTGCCGGCCGCGAAGTAGAGGGGGGTCGGGTCGCTGAAGGTCTTGCGCAGGTCGTCGGTGATGGCCATGGTGATCAGGTCCTCCCGGATTCGCGTTCGGCTGAGGTTGGTGTGGTCCGCGGTGGGGCGGCCGGCGCCCTGGTCCGGTTACCCGGCCGTCCGCCGCGGACCGGCATCGGCATCGTGTCCGTCGGCCGCGCCGGTGCCGTGCACGGCGGTGTCGCCCGCGCCCTGTGCCGCGTGCTCGGGCTCCTCGGCCACGGCGGGCTCGCCGATCCCGAATCCGTTCTCCTTGCGGAAGGACTCGTAGATCTGGAGCAGCACCTGCTTCTGCCGCTCGTTCAGCGAGGGATCGGCGAGGATGACGGCGCGCGTCTCCACTTCGTCCCGGTCCCGCTCGGCGTCCAGGATCCCGGCGCGGACGTACAGCGTCTCGGCGGAGATCCGCAGGGCCTTGGCGACCTGCTGGAGCACCTCCGCGCTCGGCTTGCGCAGCCCGCGCTCGATCTGGCTCAGGTAGGGATTGGACACCCCGGCGGCGTCGGCGAGTTGCCGCAGCGACAGCTGGGCGTTCCGCCGCTGTTCGCGCAGGTACTCACCGAGGTTGCCGACGTTCAGCGATGCCATGCCTCCACCTTGCCCCACTCTCGCTAACAATTGCAAGCACCCTGCTTGCAAGAGTGTGTCGCGGAGTGGGGCACGGGACGGCGGGGGCTACCGGGCGAGGGCGGACGGCTGGTTCAGACGGGTCAGCTTGCCGGGGTTGCGGACCACGTGGATGCGGGTGATCCGGCCGTGTTCCACCGTGAGGCTCACCGCGCTCGGTTCGCCGTCGAACTCGACCCGGCCGGCCGGTGTGCCGTTGAGCCACACGGCCGCCGTCTCCAGCGTGTCCACCACCCGGTGTGCGCGCGCGAGCACCTCCGCGACCGGGCCGGCGCCGTGGAACGGAACCAGCGCGGCGGCGACCACCCCTCCCCCGTCGGTGACCATGACCACGTCCGGGGCCATGAGCTCCAGCAGCTCCTGCAGCTGCCCGGTGCGCAGCGCGGCCAGGAAGCGTTCCACCACGGCCTGCTGCTCCGAGCGGCTCACCCGCACGCGCGGGCGCCGGGCCGCCACGTGCGCGCGGGCCCGCCGCGCGATCTGCCGTACCGCGGCCGTCGTCTTCCCGACCGCCTCGGCGATGTCGCCGTAGCTCAGCTCGAAGACCTCGCGGAGCACGAACACGGCGCGCTCGGTGGGTCCGAGGGTCTCCAGCACGGTCAGCACCGCGATCGAGACGCTCTCCGCGAGTTCGATGTCCTCGGCGACATCGGGGCTGGTCAGCAGAGGTTCCGGCAGCCATTCGCCGACGTACTCCTCGCGGCTGCGGGCGAGGCTGCGCAGCCGGTTGAGCGCCTGCCGGGTGACGAGCCGGACCAGGTACGCCCGCGGGTCGCGCACCTGTGCCTGGTCGGCGCCGGCCCACCGCAGCCAGCTCTCCTGCAGCACGTCCTCGGCGTCGGCCGCCGAGCCGAGCATCTCGTAGGCGACCGTGAAAAGCAGGCTGCGGTGGGTGACGAACGGATCCTGCGTCATGCCGTCGGCGCCGTCCCGAAGTCCGCGGAACGAGCGGCCAGGGGGATCGGGCAGGCCTCGGAGTAGCCCTGCGAGGTGATCCCGTGCGCCGTGTTGCACCTGGCCGCCATGTTGGCGAACCCGATGAACGCGGTGAGTTCGACCAGCGCCGCCGGGCCGAGCCGGTCGAGCAGGCTCGCCGACAGCTCGTCGGTGACGGCCGACGGCGTGACCGTCATGGCCTCGGCGTACTCCAGCACGTCCCGCTCCAGCGGCGTGAACACCTCCGACTCCCGCCAGCGCGGCACCTGGCTCGCCTTGGTCAGGTCCAGCTCCTGGTGCAGCGCGAGGAAGTAGTTGATGTCGAGGCACCAGCTGCAGCCGACCTGGGCCGCGACGGCCATGTGCGCGAACGTCTTCAGGCTCGCGTCGGCCGCGTCCCACGTGGCCGCACTGGCCGAGAACTCCTGGTTGGCCTCGGCGAGTTTCGGGTTGTGCCACAGCACCGCGAAGGGCTCGGGCACCTTGCCGACCTGCTTGATCAGGTTCTCCTCCAGCTCGGCGGGCAGTTCTGCCTTCGGAACGCGCAACGTCATCGTCTTCTCCCTGTGGGGTGGCCCGTACGGCCGCCGTACGGCCGCCGTACGGGTGCCTGTCCGGCCGTTCGGCATGAAGACACCGCCGGGGCCGTGGATGTGACACCCCGGCGGACCCCGTCACCACCGCCGCTGGGAACCCACCGGCTCCTCCTGTTCCAGCAGCCGGTGCTGGGAGATGAGGTAGCCGAGTTCGGCGCGGCTACGGCTGCCCAGGATCTCGGCGACCTTCTTGATGTGCGCGGAGACCGTGCGGGAACTCACGCCCAGGCGGGCCGCGATCGTCTCGTCGGTGTGGCCGGTGACGACCATGCGCAGCATGGTGGCCCGGACCCGGTCGGCCAGCAGATCGGGGCGGTGCTGCTCGGGGACGATGGAGACGGGCTGGGCCCGGTCCCACATGTGCTCGAAGACCTTCACCAGGAAGGCGACGGCACCGGGGTGCCGGACGGCGAGCGCCGCGGTCTTGCGCTCCGGAATGCCGGGGATGAAGGCGACCGTGCGGTCGCAGATGATGACGCGTTCGAAGATCTCGTCCAGGGTGCGCACCTCCGCGCCCTCGGCCGTCACGCGTTCTATGTAGGCGAGGGTCGGCTGGTGGGAGCGGACGCTGTGCTGGTACAGCGTCCGCTGGGTGACGCCGCGCCGCACGAGCGCGAGGTCACGGGGCAGCGCCTCGGCGAGCAGGTCCGGCGAACGGCCGCCGCCCGGCTGCGCCGTGAGCAGCTCCTCCCCGCACGCCTCCACGGCCAGCCGCAGCGACTGGCTGATCACGTCCGCACCGCGCAGGGACTCGATGGGGGCGCCGGTGTCGTGCTGCGCCCGGTGATAGAGGCTTTCCGCGGCCACGAAAGAGGACCGCAACGACGCCAGCGTGTTCTGGCGGTGTTCGATCTCCAGGACGACGGACCGGGAAAGCTCCGCCTCAGCGACCTTCGGGGGGATCGGGACATAGAATCCGTCGACGCCCGGCATGGGGCGCAGCAGCCCGAAGTCAAGGAGACACGCGGGTACCTCTCCCGATATTGTTCCGTCGTTCAGGGCTTCGCGATAACGCTCCAGGCCCTGCGCGCAGAAGTACACCCCGTACGGAGATCCAGCGGCGCCGTTTCCGCCGTTGTACTTCTCCTCGATGCCCTTTTCCTGGCACATATGTCCCCCCTTCGTGTTGCCGCGTTGCGTGATCCCGACGCCTTGTCACCCTCGCAACTCCCCCCGCGCCCCAGCATGCTGATCACGAGGGTGCGACGCGGCCGAACAGTGCTCTGCCAGGAAGTTTCGGTCCACCTAGGGACCGCGGCTGATCATTGCCGCCCGCTCGGCCAGATATGACTAAACGTGAAACTAATCACAGAGGAGAGGTATCGGAGATGTTCCAGACCGCCCGGTACGGCCGTTTCTACACCGCCCTTGCCGTGACCTTCACAGCCGCCTGCAACGACTCCGCCTGGGGCTGATCCCGGCCAGAAAGAGAATCTGCGCCACCACTCACCGCCTGTATCACGCAATCACTATCCACGAGTACTTTACGAAATTCTTTCGTCGGATCTAGCAGATTCCCTAGGAAGGAAACTCCGACCCCCCGCAGGTAAAAGAAGTTTCACGGAACACCGGCTTTCGGGAGGAAACACGGTATGACCAGCGAGGCGTACGACGTCGTGGTCGCCGGTGGCGGTCCCGCCGGGCTGATGACCGCGGCCCTCGTGGCCGGGCGGGGCCACCGGGTGCTGCTGCTGGAGCGCGAGCCGGGTCCGGGGCTCCTGGACGGCGTGGAGGTGCGGCAGCGGTGCGCCGCCGTCAACGTGGTGGTCGAGAACGGGCGGGTGGCCGGGCTGCGCCACCGCCCCGAGGGCGGCCCGGGCCGCACCGTGCGGGCCCGTTGGGTCGTGGACGCGTCGGGCGGCGACAGCCTGTTGCGCCGTCATGTCGCGGGCACGCAAGGGCCGTCCGGGCTGGCCGTGCAGGCCCGCTTCGAGACCGCCGGCGGCGCGGCGGGCGGCCCGCGGCGCTTCCCCTTCGCCGGCGGCTGGTTCCGGGTCGCGCCGGCCGGTGACGGACTCGTCCGGGTCGCGGTGGTGGTGCGGCGGGACCTGGCGGACCGGGTGCGCGAGGATCCCGAGGGCGCGCTGCCGGCCTTCGCCGCGTCCTGCCCCCCGGTCAGGGACCTCCTGGCGGCAGCCACCCTGGTGCGCGAGGGCCGCCACGGGGGGATCCGGATGCGCCCGCACTGGTCGTACGCCGACGACCGGCTGTGGCGTCCCGGGATGGTGCTGGTCGGCGACGCCGCGTGCGGTGTCGAGCCGGAACCGGCGCTGGCGCACGGGACACACCTGGCCTGCCACGGCGCCGGCCTCCTGGCCCGCGCCCTCGACGGGTTCCTGCGCGGGACGTCGACCGAGGAGGAGGCCTTCACGGAGTTCGAGCGGCGCTGCCGGCAGGCGTGCGCCGAGGTGCTCCACGGCACGCCCCGACGGGCGCCGGCCGGTGACGAGGGGGCCGGGCCCCAGCCGGTGACGAGGGCGCTGGAGCTCGGTCGGTGACTTCGGTGACCAGGAGGCCGGGGCTCAGTCGGTGACGAGGTCGTCGGGGGCGGATCGGGCCAGTTCGACGAGCACGCCGAGCGCGTGGGACAGGACGTCCGGCCGGGGCGAGGCGAGACCCAGACGGATGGCGTTGGGGGCGTGGCTGCCGCCGACGGTGAACGCGGCGGCGGGCACCACCCCGATGCCGTGCCGCGCGGCGGCGGCGACGAACGTGTCCGCGCGCCACGGGCGGGGCAGTTGCCACCAGCAGTGATAGGAGAGCGGATGGCTCCGCACGGCGAAACCGGCGAGGTGCCGGCCCGCGATCTCCTGCCGTACCGCCGCTTCCCTCTGCTTGGCGTCCACCAGCTTCTTCACGGTGCCGTCCTGCTGCCAGCGGTGGGCGGCCTCCAGGGCGAACCGCATGGGGGCCCAGCCGCCCGAGCGCAGGGACGCCGCGATCTCACTGGACAGGGCGTGCGGTGCCACGGCGAAGCCCAGGGTGAGGCCGGGGGCGATGCGCTTGGAGAGGCTGTCGATCAGAACGGTCCGCTGCGGGGCGTGGGCGGCGAGCGGCGGCAGCTCGTCACGCAGGAAGGCCCAGATGGCGTCCTCGACCGCGACCAGGTCCAGCCTCCCCAGGACCTCGGCCAGCTGCTCCACCCGCCACTCGGGCATGGTGAGCGTCAGCGGGTTGTGCAGCCTCGGCTGCACATAGACGGCGTGCAGCGGGGCCGCCGCGTGGGCCTCCTCGACCGCCTCCGGGACGAGCCCGGCGTCGTCCATGGCCAGCGGGACGAGCGTGATGCCGAGCCGGCCGGCGACCGCCTTGATGACGGGGTACGTCAGCTCCTCCACACCGAGGCGCCCGCCCGGCGGCACCAGCGCGGCGACGACGGCCGAGATGGCCTGCCGCCCGTTGCCGGCGAACAGGATCCGCGCGGGTTCGGGGCGCCAGCCGCCACGGGCGAGGATGTCGGCGGCGGACTCCTGGACCGCGGGAAGTCCCGCCGTGCCGACCGGTTGCAGGGCATACCCCAGGGCGTCGGGCCGCAGCAGGGCGCCGAGCCCTTCGGCGAGCAGCGCGCTCTGTTCGGGTACGGCAGGGTAGTTCAGTTCGAGATCGATCCGGCCGGCCGCCGGCTCGGTCAGCGCGGGGCCGGCCGGACCGGACCAGGCGGACCCCGCGCGCACGAACGTGCCGCGTCCCACCTCGCCCACCGTCAGACCACGCCGGGCCAGCTCCTGGTACACGCGCGTGGCGGTGGAGTTGGCGATGCCGTGCTGCCGGGCGAACTCGCGCTGCGGGGGGAGCCGGTCACCGGGCCGCAGGACGCCGGTCCTGATCTCCTCGGCCACCGCGTCGGCGACGCTCTGATAGTCCTTCACGACCGCGCTCCCCTCGTCCGTGCGGGCGAGCTCCATCCAACCACAGCATTGCACTCAGTGCAATGTTCCGGTTGCATCGAGCTATTGCCCTGCCCTACGCTCCAGGCATTGCCCCGAGGTCAGGAAGGGAGTCCTGGGCTCAGTGAACTCGGCGACACGAACCCGGTCACCACTCGGGCACGGCCCCGCCCTTCTGCCCGACTGCCGTCGCTGCGGCTTCAACTCCCGCCTGATCAGGCAGGACGCGATCGCCGACACACTGCGCGCCTACTGCGCGGCCTGGCAGCGACTGCTGCTCGCCCCGAGACTCGGCTGCCGCCGCACGGGTGCACCCGCCTGGTCACCCCTGGAGTGCGGCTGCCACGTCCGGGACATGTGCCTGCTGTTCCACCTCCGCCTCGATGCAATTCTGGGGCAATCACCAATTGCACCGAGTGGTGCGGACGGTACGGCGACGACCGCGGCCGTCGCCGACTGCCCCCACCCCGTCCCCCATTACCGGGACGAGGAGCCGCACCGCGTGGCCGAGGAGCTGGCGCGGGCCGCCGAGACGCTGGCACGCCGACTGGCCACGCTCACCGCCGACGACTGGGACCGCGACGATCCGAGCCTCGGGGACCCCCGGCTCACCGTCGACTTCTTCACCCGCCACCTCCTGCACGACATCGCGCACGACCTCGGCGAGGCCGTCCGCGACGACGGCGCCGACGCGGCGCACACACAGAACGCAGCACGACGCAACAGCGAATGAGGGGTTTTCATGGTTGAACTGAGCGGGATCCTCGGTGTGTCCGTGGTGGCACTCGGCATGGTGCTGACCCCCGGCCCGAACATGATCTATCTCGTCTCCCGCAGCATCACCCAGGGGCGGCGCGCCGGGATGATCTCCCTCGGCGGTGTGGCGCTGGGCTTCATGATGTACCTGCTCGCCGCGAACCTCGGCCTTTCGGTCGTCTTCCTCGCGGTGCCCGAGCTGTACATCGCCGTGAAGCTGGCCGGCGCCGGCTACCTCGCCTACCTCGCCTGGAACGCGCTCAAGCCGGGCGGCATCTCCGTCTTCGACCCGCAGGACGTGCCGCACGACTCACCGCGCAAGCTGTTCACCATGGGCCTGATGACGAACCTGCTCAACCCGAAGATCGCCATCATGTACCTCTCCCTCATCCCCCAGTTCATCGACCTGCACAAGGGCCACGTCCTGCTTCAGGGCATCATCCTCGGCTCGTTCCAGATCGTGGTCAGCATCGCGGTCAACATGGCCATCGTGCTCGCCGCCGGCACGATCGCCGTCTTCCTCTCCCGGCGCCCCTCCTGGCTGAAGGTGCAGCGCTACATGATGGGCACGGTCCTCGGCGCCCTGGCCGTCACCCTGGCCATCGACACCTCGGGCCCCGCCGTCACCAGCTGACGGAACCGACGGGAACGACGGAAACGACAAGGAGGGGGACACCGTTTCCGGTGTCCCCCTCCAAGGGTTGCTAGTCGCGGGCCGCGGTCAGGTGTTCGGCGTGTTCCTGCAGGGAGCGGACGCCGACGTCGCCGTGGTTGAGGGCGTCGATGCCCTGGACGGCCGCG
>NZ_KL647046.1:0-122131 GCF_000725475.1 Streptomyces durhamensis | reverse complement strand
CCCGAACGGGGAGCGGACCATCGTCCAGCTCATCCACGACGGCGAGGTCGACCTCATCGTCAACACCCCCTACGGCACCGGTGGCCGTCTGGACGGTTACGACATCCGGACCGCGGCCGCGGCCGTCCAGGGCATCGACGCCCTCAACCACGGCGACGTCGGCGTCCGCTCCCTGCAGGAACACGCCGAACACCTGACCGCGGCCCGCGACTAGCAGCCAGCCCCGAGGGGGACACCGGAAACGGTGTCCCCCTCTTCATGAGGACCCCGAGGTCTTCATGAGGACCCCTGAGGACTTTCCGAGATGTACGAGCTCTTCTTCCGTCTGGTGTTCCGGCGGATGGACCCGGAGAAGGCCCACTACCTGGCCTTCCGCTGGATCCGCCTCGCCGTCCGCATCCCCGTGCTGCGCACCCTCGTCGCCGCCGCCCTGGCGCCCCGCTACAAGGAGCTGCGCACGGAGGCCTTCGGGCTGCGCATGCACGGCCCCTTCGGGCTCGCCGCCGGCTTCGACAAGAACGCCGTCGCGATCGACGGCATGTCGATGCTGGGCTTCGACCACGTCGAGATCGGCACGGTCACCGGCGAGCCGCAGTCCGGCAACCCCAAGAAGCGGCTGTTCCGCCTCGTCGAGGACCGTGCGCTGATCAACCGCATGGGCTTCAACAACGACGGCTCGCTGGCCGTGGCGGCCCGTCTCGCGACCCGTGAGCCGGTGTTCAGGACGGTCGTGGGCGTCAACATCGGCAAGACCAAGGTCGTGCCGGAGGCGGAGGCCGTCGGCGACTACGTGAAGTCGGCCGAGCGCCTGGCGTCGTACGCGGACTACCTGGTCGTGAACGTCTCCTCGCCCAACACCCCCGGCCTGCGCAATCTGCAGGCCACCGAGGCGCTGCGCCCGCTGCTGACCGCCGTGCGCGAGGCCGCCGACCGCACGGTGGCCAACCGGCGCGTCCCGCTGCTGGTGAAGATCGCCCCGGACCTCGCCGACGAGGACATCGACGCCGTCGCCGACCTGGCGGTGGAGCTGGGTCTGGACGGGATCATCGCGACCAACACGACCATCGCGCGCGAGGGCCTCGGGCTGACGTCCTCGCAGTCGCTGGTGAAGGAGACCGGCGGCCTGTCCGGCGCCCCGCTCAAGGCGCGCTCCCTGGAGGTCCTGCGCCGCCTGTACGCGCGCGTGGGCGACCGGATCACCCTCGTGGGTGTCGGCGGCATCGAGACCGCCGAGGACGCCTGGCAGCGCATCCTGGCCGGTGCCACGCTGGTCCAGGGCTACAGCGCCTTCATCTACGAGGGCCCCTTCTGGTCCCGCGCGATCCACAAGGGCCTCGCCGCCCGCCTGCGCACCAGCCCGTACGCCACCCTCGCCGACGCGGTCGGCGCCGACGTGAGGAAGCCCGCATGACCTCGTACGAGCCCTTCGGCGCCCGCCTGCGCCGCGCCATGGACGAGCGCGGCCCGCTGTGCGTCGGTATCGACCCGCACGCCTCCCTGCTCGCCGAGTGGGGGCTGAACGACGACGTGGCCGGGCTGGAGCGGTTCAGCCGCACGGTCGTCGAGGCGGTGGCCGACCGGGTCGCCGTGATGAAGCCGCAGAGCGCCTTCTTCGAGCGCTTCGGCTCGCGCGGTGTCGCAGTCCTGGAGAAGGTCGTCCAGGAGGCGCGGGCGGCCGGCACCCTCGTCGTGATGGACGCCAAGCGCGGCGACATCGGCTCGACCATGGCCGGGTACGCCGAGGCCTACCTGCACAAGGACGCCCCGCTGTTCTCCGACGCCCTGACCGTCTCGCCGTACCTGGGCTACGGCTCGCTGAGCCCGGCTGTCGTGCTGGCCCGGGAGAGCGGCGCCGGGCTGTTCGTGCTGGCGCTGACCTCGAACCCGGAGGGCCCGGAGGTCCAGCACGCGGTCCGTGGCGACGGCCGCACCGTGGGCGCGACCATGCTGGCCCACCTGGCCGCCGAGAACGCGGGGGAGGAGCCGCTGGGCTCCTTCGGTGCCGTCGTCGGTGCCACGGTCGGTGACCTGTCGTCGTACGACCTCGCCATCAACGGCCCGCTGCTCGCGCCCGGCGTGGGCGCGCAGGGCGCGACGCCGGCCGACCTTCCGAAGGTGTTCGGGCCGGCCCTGCGCAACGTCGTGCCGAACGTCAGCCGGGGTGTGCTGCGGCAGGGTCCCGACGTGGGGGCGCTGCGCGCGTCCGCCGAGCGGTTCGCGGAGGAGATCCGGGCCGCTGTCGGGGGCGCCTGAGTCCTCCGATGTGCGCCCCCGGCAAGCGGTGACCCGGTGACTTGAGTGTGAATACATCCTCAAATCGAGGGCATTATGTCTGAAATGTCCGACCTGGCGGAGGCTGACCAGGACTTTTCCGCTGTTCTCGCTGACTCTGGCGGACTTGACCGCTAGTCTCCGAGCTGTGGGGGCACCCCCACACCCATTAGGTAGTGGGGGAGAACGGGCGAAGCGTGTTGCTCGTAGCTCCCCAGGTGTGGGGCGACTAGGTTCCTCACCGGTCCGTATCCGACAGTTCGACATCCGAGGTGACGTAGGCGTGGCTCTTCCGCCCCTTACCCCCGAACAGCGCGCAGCCGCGCTCGAAAAGGCCGCCGCGGCTCGCCGGGAGCGGGCCGAGGTCAAGAATCGACTCAAGCACTCCGGCGCCTCCCTGCACGAGGTCATCAAGCAGGGCCAGGAGAACGACGTCATCGGCAAGATGAAGGTCTCCGCACTGCTCGAGTCGCTGCCCGGCGTGGGCAAGGTCCGCGCCAAGCAGATCATGGAGCGTCTGGGTATCTCCGAGAGCCGCCGCGTGCGCGGTCTCGGATCCAACCAGATCGCTTCCCTGGAGCGTGAGTTCGGCAGCACCGGCTCCTGAGTCCGGCACTGCACCGGACCGGGAGTCCCGGGCACTCCGGGATTGCTGGAATAATCGCTGCATGAGCGAACGTCCGCGGCTGACCGTGCTCTCCGGCCCCTCGGGGGTCGGCAAGAGCACGGTCGTCGCCCATATGCGCAAGGAACACCCCGAGGTCTGGCTCTCGGTGTCGGCCACCACCCGCAAGCCGCGCCCCGGTGAGCAGCACGGAGTCCACTACTTCTTCGTCACCGACGAGGAGATGGACAAGCTGATCGCCAACGGCGAGCTGCTGGAGTGGGCCGAGTTCGCCGGCAACCGGTACGGCACGCCCCGCGCAGCCGTGCTGGAGCGGCTGGAGAACGGCGAGCCGGTCCTGCTGGAGATCGACCTCCAGGGCGCCCGGCAGGTCCGGGAGTCCATGTCGGACGCTCAGCTGGTGTTCCTGGCTCCTCCCTCCTGGGAGGAGCTGGTGCGCAGGCTGACCGGCCGCGGCACCGAGCCGCCCGAGGTCATCGAGCGCCGTCTGGAGGCGGCCAGGACCGAGCTGGCGGCCGAGCCGGAGTTCGATACGACCTTGGTCAACACCTCCGTCGAGGACGTGGCGCGCGAGCTGCTAGCCTTGATGGACGTTGTGTGATCGTGTCTGATCTTTTCCCCTCCTTCGGAAGGTAGAGCGTGTCCTCTTCCATCACCGCGCCCGAGGGCATCATCAACCCGCCGATCGACGAGTTGCTTGAAGCCACCGACTCTAAGTACAGCCTCGTGATCTACGCGGCCAAGCGTGCCCGCCAGATCAACGCGTACTACTCGCAGCTCGGCGAGGGCCTGCTCGAGTACGTCGGTCCGCTCGTCGACACGCACGTCCACGAGAAGCCGCTCTCGATCGCCCTGCGCGAGATCAACGCCGGTCTGCTGACGTCCGAGGCCGTCGAGGGCCCCGCTCAGTAGTCCTGCGCGGCAGTACTTTGTGACTGCGATTGACTTGTCCACAGGCCCGGCAGCGCGACTGCCGGGCCTGTGGTGTCTCATGGGTGTGCCAGGTTTTCGAGTCCGGGGAGAGACGGTGGACAAGCCGAGGGTCGTTCTGGGGGTCAGCGGCGGCATCGCCGCCTACAAGGCCTGTGAGCTGCTGAGAAGGCTCACGGAGTCGGGCCACGACGTCCGCGTGGTGCCCACCGCCTCCGCGCTGCACTTCGTCGGCGCCGCGACCTGGTCCGCCCTGTCCGGCAACCCGGTCTCGACGGAGGTCTGGGACCACGTCGACGAGGTACCGCACGTCCGCATCGGCCAGCACGCCGACCTGGTGGTCGTCGCGCCCGCCACGGCCGACATGCTCGCCAAGGCCGCCCACGGCCTCGCCGACGACCTGCTCACCAACACGCTCCTGACCGCCCGCTGCCCGGTCGTCTTCGCGCCCGCCATGCACACCGAGATGTGGGAGCACCCGGCCACCCAGGAGAACGTGGCCACGCTCCGCCGCCGCGGCGCCGTCGTCATCGAGCCCGCCGTCGGCCGGCTCACCGGCGTCGACACCGGCAAGGGCCGGCTGCCCGACCCGGCGGAGATCTTCGAGGTCTGTCGCCGCGTGCTGTCCCGGGGCGCCGCCGAGCCGGACCTCAAGGGCAGGCATGTCGTCGTCTCCGCCGGCGGCACCCGCGAGCCCCTCGACCCGGTCCGCTTCCTCGGCAACCGCTCCTCCGGCAAGCAGGGCTACGCCCTCGCACGCACCGCCGCCGCCCGCGGTGCCCGGGTCACCCTGGTCGCGGCCAACACCGGCCTGCCCGATCCGGCCGGCGTGGACGTCGTACCGGTCGGCACGGCCGTCCAGCTGCGTGAGGCCGTCCTGAAGGCGGCCGCGGACGCCGACGCGGTCGTCATGGCCGCCGCCGTCGCCGACTTCCGGCCGGAGGTCTACGCCACCGGAAAGATCAAGAAGAAGGACGGCCAGGACCCCGACCCGATCGTCCTGGTGCGGAATCCAGACATTCTCGCGGAGGTTTCGGCCGACCGGGCGCGGTCCGGACAGGTGATCGTCGGCTTCGCCGCCGAGACCGACGACGTCCTCGCCAACGGGCGCACCAAGCTCGCGCGCAAGGGGTGCGACCTGCTCGTGGTCAACGAGGTCGGGGAGCGCAAGACCTTCGGTTCCGAGGAGAACGAGGCCGTGGTGCTGGGCACCGACGGCAGCGAGACACCGGTGCCGCACGGCCCCAAGGAGGCCCTGGCCGACATCGTCTGGGACCTGGTGATACAGCGGCTGGGGTGACGTACGGGGCCCCGGGTGCCCGGTTGACGGGGCGCTCGGGGACCGATCAAATCAGGGGAGGCGGCACCTGGCCAACGCCGCCCGGCATTGTGCAGAATGCCCGTGCCGCAGGTCACAGCGCTCCCGAGAGGCGAGACGGTGGCCCATCGGCCGAGTGCGACCGATAAACTGTTCACGGTCGACGCCGGGCGCAGCCCCGCGCGTCGCCGCAAATGATCAGCCAGCAGCCGCTGCAACCACAGGGAGCGTTGTGTCCCGTCGCCTGTTCACCTCGGAGTCCGTGACCGAGGGTCACCCCGACAAGATCGCTGACCAGATCAGCGACACCATTCTCGACGCGCTCCTGCGCGAGGACCCGTCCTCCCGGGTCGCCGTCGAGACGCTGATCACCACCGGCCTGGTGCACGTGGCCGGCGAGGTGACGACCAAGGCCTACGCGGACATCGCGACCCTGGTCCGTGGCAAGATCCTGGAGATCGGCTACGACTCCTCCAAGAAGGGCTTCGACGGCGCCTCCTGCGGCGTGTCGGTGTCGATCGGCGCGCAGTCCCCGGACATCGCCCAGGGTGTCGACACGGCCTACGAGTCCCGGGTCGAGGGCGACGAGGACGAACTGGACCGGCAGGGCGCGGGCGACCAGGGCCTGATGTTCGGCTACGCGTCCGACGAGACGCCGACGCTGATGCCGCTGCCGATCTTCCTGGCGCACCGCCTGTCGAAGCGCCTGTCGGAGGTCCGCAAGAACGGCACCATCCCCTACCTGCGCCCGGACGGCAAGACGCAGGTCACCATCGAGTACGACGGCGACAAGGCCGTACGCCTCGACACGGTCGTCGTCTCCTCCCAGCACGCGAGCGACATCGACCTGGAGTCGCTGCTCGCCCCCGACATCCGCGAGTTCGTCGTGGAGCCGGAGCTGAAGGCGCTCCTGGACGACGGCATCAAGATCGACACCGAGGGCTACCGCCTGCTGGTCAACCCGACCGGCCGTTTCGAGATCGGCGGCCCGATGGGCGACGCCGGCCTGACCGGCCGCAAGATCATCATCGACACCTACGGCGGCATGGCCCGGCACGGCGGCGGCGCCTTCTCCGGCAAGGACCCGTCCAAGGTGGACCGCTCGGCCGCGTACGCGATGCGCTGGGTCGCCAAGAACGTGGTGGCGGCCGGCCTGGCCTCCCGCTGCGAGGTCCAGGTGGCCTACGCGATCGGCAAGGCCGAGCCGGTCGGTCTGTTCGTGGAGACCTTCGGCACCCACAAGGTCGAGACCGAGAAGATCGAGAAGGCGATCGACGAGGTCTTCGACCTGCGTCCGGCCGCGATCATCCGCGACCTGGACCTGCTCCGCCCGATCTACGCCCAGACGGCGGCCTACGGCCACTTCGGCCGCGAGCTTCCCGACTTCACCTGGGAGCGCACCGACCGCGTGGACGCCCTGCGCAAGGCCGTGGGCCTCTAAGGCCGCCCGCTCTTCTCGCCGAGGCCCGGTCTCCCCGTCACTGGGGGCCGGGCCTCGGCGTGTCCGGGGCGGTCCCGGCGGGGAGCCCGGGCGATGCCGAACCGGCCGGCGGGTCCGGCCGGGCCGTATCCACGGCGAATCCGAGCCGCCACCGATCCGGATCCCGGGCCGACGCCGGTTGTCAGTGCCGTTTGGTAAGAATGCAAGGGTGAGCAGCGAGAACGGGGTGCCCCGGGCAGAGGGGGACGGCGGGGCCGAAGGGGCGCCGCCGGAGCAGCTCGCGCTCATCCGGGAGAGTGTGCGCAAGGCCCGGACACCCCGGGCCAAACCGCGGACCTGGCGGGGGGCCGCGCTCGCCAAGGAGCTGCCCGTCGCCCGGGTCCTGGTCGACAAGGGTGTGCTGCACCTCGACCGGTACTTCGACTACGCGGTGCCCGAGGAACTGGACGAGCAGGCCCAGCCCGGCGTGCGGGTGCGGGTGCGGTTCGGCGCCGGGCGCGGCCGGGTGCGCGAGGGACGCCGCGAGGGCGGCGGACTCATCGACGGGTTCCTCGTCGAGCGCCGGGCCGAGTCCGACTACTCGGGGCCGCTGGCCGCGCTGGCCCAGGTCGTGTCACCGGAGCCGGTGCTCGGCGAGGAACTGCTCGCACTCGCCCGGGCCGTGGCCGACCGGTACGCCGGAAGCCTCGCCGACGTGCTCCAGCTGGCCGTGCCGCCGCGCAGCGCGCGAGCCGAACAGCGACCGTCGCCCGCGCCGCTGCCACCGCCGAAGGCGCCCGAGGCGGCCTCCTGGCGGCGGTACGAGCACGGGGGAGCGTTCGTCGAGGCGCTGGCCTCCGGCGGATCGCCGCGGGCTGTCTGGAACGCGCTGCCGGGTCCGCTGTGGAGCGAGGAGATCGCCGTCGCCGTCGCCGCCACCCTCGCCTCGGGACGCGGCGCCCTCGTCGTCGTACCGGACGGGCGGGCCGCCGCCCGGGTCGACGCCGCGCTCACCGCGCTGCTCGGCGAAGGCCGGCACGCGCTGCTCACCGCCGACGCCGGGCCCGAGAAGCGGTACGGCCAGTGGCTCGCCATACGCCGGGGCTCCGTACGGGCCGTGGTCGGGACGCGGGCGGCGATGTTCGCGCCCGTGCAGGACCTGGGACTCGTCGCCCTCTGGGACGACGGCGACGACAGCCACAGCGAGCAGCACGCCCCGCAGCCGCACGCGCGCGACGTGCTGCTGTTGCGCGCCGCGCTGGACAAGTGCGCCTTCCTGCTGGGCGGAGTCGCCTGCACCGTGGAGGCCGCACAGCTCGTGCAGAGCGGCTGGGCCCGGCCGCTGGTCGCCGGACGGGACCAGGTGCGCCGGGCCGCGCCGCTGGTCCGGACGGTCGGGGACGAGGACCTCGCCCGCGACGAGGCCGCGCGTGCCGCCCGGCTGCCGACCCTCGCCTGGCAGGCGGCCCGCGAGGGGCTGCGGCACGGCCCGGTGCTGGTGCAGGTCCCCCGGCGCGGCTACGCCCCCCGCATGGCCTGCGACCGGTGCCGGGCGCCCGCCCGGTGCCGGCACTGCGCGGGACCGCTCCAGGGACAGGACGCGGGAGTTCTGGGGTGCGGCTGGTGCGGACGAGAGGAGAGCGCGTGGCACTGTCCGGAGTGCGGCGGCTTCCGGCTGCGCGCCCAGGTCGTGGGGGCGCGGCGGACGGCCGAGGAACTGGGGCGCGCCTTTCCCGCCGTCCCGGTGCGCACCTCGGGGCGGGAGCACGTGCTGGACACGGTGCCGGGCACCCCCGCGCTGGTCGTCAGCACCCCGGGGGCCGAACCGGTCGCCGAGGGCGGCTACGCGGCCGCCCTCCTGCTCGACGGCTGGGCCATGCTCGTCCGGCCCGACCTGCGGGCCGGTGAGGACGCGCTGCGCCGGTGGCTCGCGGCGGGAGCGCTGGTGCGGCCGCAGAGCGAGGGCGGCACGGTGGTCGTGGTGGCCGAGCCGACGCTGCGTCCCGTGCAGGCGCTGGTGCGCTGGGACCCCGTCGGGCATGCGGTGCGGGAGCTGGCCGAGCGGGCCGAGCTGGGCTTCCCGCCGGTGTCGCGGATGGCGGCGGTGTCGGGGCCGCCCGCGGCCGTCGCCGATTTCCTGGGCTCGGTCGAACTACCGCCGGACGCCGAGGTGCTGGGCCCGGTGCCGATGCCGGCCACGCCGCCCGGCCGGCCCCGCAGGCCCGGAGCGCCGCCGCCGGGCGAGCACTGGGACCGGGCCCTGGTCCGCGTACCGCCGGGCAGTGGGGCCGCGCTGGCTTCCACGCTGAAGACCGCTCAGGCCGCGCGCATGGCCCGGGGGAGCGAGGAGCCGGTGCGGGTGCGGATCGATCCGGTGGACATCGGGTGAGGGGAAGTCCGGTGGACATCGGGTGGGGGGTCCGGTGGCTATCAGGTGGGGGACTTCCGGCGGACTTCGGGTGAGGGGGAGGCCGGCGGACTTCGCACGAGGAAAGGCCGACTGTTCCGTGCCGCTTCCTCGGTGTCCGTGCGCTCCCGCGCAGGTGCGTCAGCCCTCCCGGACGCTCCCGGGAGGGCGGGGACAGGACCGTCAGCCGTTGCGCGGACCGGGGAAAGCCGTCGAGCGGGCGTCGTCGCGCAGGGTCTGGCTGCCGGCGGTCGGCTGCTGGGGCATCGAGCGGGCCGCGGGGACCGTGGGCAGGCCGGTGTTGACGCTGAGCGTGCGGGTACCGGACGGCTCCGTGCTCCGCTCGGCCTCGGCGGCCGCCTGGGTCGCGGCGCGGCGGGCGCCGTAACGGCGGTGCACCGCCTGCTTGGTGACACCGAGCGCGGAGCCCACAGCGTCCCACGAGAAGCCGAGCGAGCGGTCGAAGTCCACGGCGGCCGTGACCAGGGTTTCGACGCTGTCCCGGAGTTCCTGGGCGAGGCGCACCGTCGGGGCGGGAGCGCGTCCGTAGACGACGAAGCCCGTGGACGGGCCGGAGCGGCGCGGGCGGTAGACGTTGCCCAGCTGGGCGGTGAGCGTGCGCAGCGCGTCCACCTGCCGGCGGACCCGCTCGATGTCCCGCACCAGCAAGTGCAGGCTGGCCCGGGCCTGGGCGTCGTGGGTTGCGTGGTCGGCCATGAACAAGCCTCTCGAACCGGCGTTGAAAGGAATCGGGCCACGAAAAGGCCCTGGGTGGTCAACTCTCTCTTGACCAACGCGTGTGCGCTCCGCTGGTCACGGGGTGGGGGCGTACGGGCATATGCATACGCCGGGCGGTGGCTCGCGCGCCCGCCTGCGGTGCCAGGTGCGTGCGTCCGTGGGCATGACCCGTCCCGCCGCCGGTGGTCATAGACTGGTGCGCTGCCCGTCGACCCCCGCCCGAGAGGCCCGATCCCGCCCATGAAGCTTGTCTTCGCCGGTACCCCCGAGGTCGCCGTTCCCGCTCTGGACGCCCTGATCGCCTCCGGGCGGCACGAGGTGGCCGCCGTCGTCACGCGGCCCGACGCGCCGGCCGGGCGCGGGCGCAGGCTGGTCGCGTCACCCGTGGCCCAGCGCGCGGAGGAGGCCGGGATCGAGGTGCTGAAGCCCCTCAGGCCGCGCGACCCGGAGTTCCTGGAGCGGCTGAAGGAGATCGCCCCGGACTGCTGCCCGGTCGTCGCCTACGGCGCCCTGCTGCCCAGGGTCGCCCTCGACATCCCGGCCCACGGCTGGGTCAACCTGCACTTCTCGCTGCTGCCCGCCTGGCGTGGGGCGGCGCCGGTGCAGCACGCCCTCATGGCGGGCGACGAGATCACCGGCGCCTCCACCTTCCTCATCGAGGAGGGGCTCGACTCGGGGCCGGTGTACGGCACCGTCACCGAGGAGATCCGGCCCACCGACACCAGCGGCGACCTGCTCACCCGGCTCGCCTTCGCCGGTGCCGGACTGCTCGCCGCGACCATGGACGGCATCGAGGACGGCACCCTGAAGGCCGTACCGCAGCCGGCCGAGGGCATCACCGCCGCACCGAAGATCACCGTCGAGGACGCCCAGGTCGACTGGGCCACGCCCGCGCTGCGCGTCGACCGGGTCGTGCGCGGCTGCACCCCGGCGCCCGGCGCCTGGACCACCTTCCGCGGCGAGCGGCTCAAACTCATCCACGTCACGCCCGTGCCCGAGCGCACCGACCTCGCGCCGGGGCGGATGGCGGTCGGCAAGAACAGCGTGCACGTGGGCACCGGTTCGTACGCCGTCGAGCTGCTCTGGGTGCAGGCGCAGGGCAAGAAGCCGATGCGCGCCGCCGACTGGGCACGCGGCGTGCGCATCGCCGAGGGCGAGACGCTCGGCGGCTGAGCCCGGGCGGCGGTGGTGACGGTGTCCCGACGTACGCTGGACACCGCACCCTCCTCTTTCACATCCGGAGCACCTTTTTCGTGAGCGAGCAGTCCCGGCGGCCGCGCAAGCCTGCCAAGCCCTATCGCCGTCCCCAGAAGGACCCCGTCCGCATCCTGGCCTTCGAGGCGCTGCGCGCGGTCGACGAGCGGGACGCGTACGCCAACCTCGTGCTGCCCCCGCTGCTGCGCAAGGCGCGCGAGAAGGAGGGACCGGAGAAGTTCGACGCGCGGGACGCCGCCCTCGCCACCGAGCTGGTGTACGGCACGCTGCGGCGCCAGGGCACGTACGACGCGGTGATCTCCGCCTGTGTCGACCGGCCGTTGCGTGAGGTCGACCCGCCGGTCCTCGACGTGCTCAGCCTCGGTGTGCACCAACTGCTCGGCACCCGCATTCCGACGCACGCCGCCGTGTCCGCCTCCGTGGAGCTGGCGCGCGTCGTGCTCGGCGACGGGCGGGCCAAGTTCGTCAACGCCGTGCTGCGCAAGGTCGCCCAGCACGATCTCGACGGGTGGCTGGAGAAGGTCGCGCCCCCCTACGACGAGGACCCCGAGGACCACCTCGCCGTCGTGCACTCGCATCCCCGGTGGGTGGTCTCCGCGCTCTGGGACTCGCTCGGCGGTGGCCGCGCCGGCATCGAGGACCTGCTGGAGGCCGACAACGAACGGCCCGAGGTGACGCTCGTCGCGCGGCCGGGGCGGGCCACCGCCGAGGAGCTGCTGCGCGAGGAGGCCGCCGTACCGGGGCGCTGGTCGCCGTACGCCGTGCGGCTCGCCGAGGGCGGTGAGCCGGGCGCCGTGGAGGCCGTGCGCGAGGGCCGGGCCGGGGTGCAGGACGAGGGCAGTCAGCTGGTCGCGCTCGCGCTCGCCAACGCGCCGGTCGAGGGCTCCGACAGCAGATGGCTGGACGGGTGCGCCGGTCCCGGCGGCAAGGCCGCGCTGCTGGCCGCGCTCGCCGCCGAGCGGGGCGCCACGCTCCTCGCCTCCGAGAAGCAGCCGCACCGGGCGGGCCTGGTCGCCAAGGCGCTGGCCGGCAACCCGGGGCCCTACCAGGTCATCGCCGCCGACGGCACCCGGCCGCCGTGGCGGCCCGGCACCTTCGACCGTGTGCTGATGGACGTGCCCTGCACCGGGCTCGGCGCGCTGCGCCGACGCCCCGAGGCCCGCTGGCGGCGGCGCCCGGAGGACCTGGACAACTTCGCGCCCCTCCAGCGCGCCCTGCTGCGCACCGCGCTCGACTCGGTGCGTGTCGGCGGAGTCGTCGGCTACGCCACCTGCTCGCCGCATCTCGCCGAGACCCGCGCGGTCGTCTCCGACGTCCTCAAGCAGCTCCCGGGGGCCGAGCTGATCGACGCCCGTCCGCTGCTGCCGGGTGTGCCGGCGCTCGGCGAGGGCCCGGACGTACAGCTGTGGCCGCATCTGCACGGGACCGACGCGATGTACCTGGCGCTCATCCGGCGCACCGGCTGACCCGGCGCCGGCCTGCGCGGTCAGCGGATGGACGGGGAGCGGGCGGTGATCGCCGCAGCGACGGTGTCCAGTACGTGCGGGTGGGCGTGGAGGTTGTCGCTCCGAGCCTGAACGCGGAAGAGCGGGGGGAGGGATTCCCCTGGGCGGAGGGTGCTGAGCAACGGCACCGTCGAGTCGCCGGAGAAGTCCTCTCCCTGGTACGTGTCGAGCAGGGTGACCACGCCGTCCGTGATCCGGATGGTCGTGGGGGTGGGCTGACCTGTGCCGATGATGCGCCGCTCGCTGGGCCGGTCGTCGGCGGAGGAGGACTCGGCCACCAGGAGCTCTTCGGTGAAGAGCATGCCGTCCCGCACCCGCGCGGGGTCGAGCGGGGGAAGGGACACCTCGTCGATGCGGAACAGCTCTTCGCCGCGCTCCACGCACGCGTACTGGGGCAGTACCTGGTACGCGGCCGGCAACGTGCGCAGGAGGGAGCCGATGCGCTCCCCGAACACGCGCGGTCCGCTGCCGTGGACCATCTGGCGCACCATCTTGGGAACGCCCCGCAGGGGAGTGCCGATCGTGATCACGCGCCGGGTGATGGCGGCCCCGCCGAGCACCGAGACGTACCAGCGCGCGGGAAGACCGCCCGTCCCGTGGCAGACGAAGACGACCTTCGCGTCGTCGTAGGGGCCGCCCTGGGCACGCCAGCGCTCCAGCGCCGGCTCCACGAGCGTGCCCAGCCACCTCCCGACCCATCGGTGGGACAGCCTCCAGTCGTAGGCGATCGGCAGGAGGTTCCCCGGCGGCGAGGCGCGATCGGCGGAGACGTCACGACAGCCGAGATGGCGAAGACGGGCGAGCAGTCTGTCGTACCCCGTGGACAGGGTGACCAGGCCGGGCAGCAACTGCGCCGTGGGCTGCAGGCGCACCGGCACGATCCCGTCGTCGGCCGGCCCGTCGCCGATGCCCGGGGCGAGCGAGAGAGCGCGCAGGGATCGATCGGGCCGGGTTCCCCAGCGCAAGGCGGTTCGGGAACTGAAGTCCCAGACCGGTTCGTCTCCGCGCCGCAACGTGCTGCCCATGAAGGTCGGCAGGACCACCACCAGGTCCGTCACCGCCGGGAGGTCCGCCCGCCGACCGGGTGCGGGCCGGGACGGTTCCGCAGCGGCAGGCGGTCGTACCGTGGGGCGGAACAGAGGGTTCCGGAAGAGTGCCACGGGCTGTCCGGCCGTGAACTGGGCGCTCCACCGGCCCGAGCGGGTGCTCGCGTCATCTGAGCGGAGCGCCTGGAACAGCTCCTCACCGGTGATGTACTCCTGGTCCGGGGCCCAGCCGACGAGCCCTGGCGAGGACGGGCCGTCGCTGAGGAGCGCGCAGAGCTGTCCGGCCAGGGACGGGACACGGTCGCTCTCCGGCGCATGGTGAGCGACGATCACACCACGCCATTCACTGTGTCCTTCCGCGGTCGGCCGGGCGATTTCGGGCGCGTCGCCGCCGGGGGTGTCACGCAGGTCCAGGAGCAGCAGGCCCCGCTCCGCGGACGCGGGGCTGAAGCGCGCGCGCAGTTCGTCTAGGACGATCGACCGGCCGCGACCCGTCGAACGGGCGGTGGGGACCTGGCCGTCCGAGCCGTCCAGGGTCACGAACTTCTGTCCGTCGGCGGTTTGCCGAAACGCGTGACCGCTGATCAGGACGACGAGGGACGACAGACTTTCCAGGAGGCTCCGCAGGTTCCGCAGGCCCAACAGGTCATCCGCCATGCGCGTCTCGTACCCCGAGTCCCGCAGGACGGCCGCCAGGCGCTGCACGTCGGAGTGCTCGCGTGCGCCGGGGCCCGAGTCCGCCCACGTGCCGATCGCGAGGAACAGCCGACGACCGCCCCGCGGGGCGAAGAGCTCGTACTCGACGCCGCGTGCCGTGCGCAGGCGAAGCGGCTGTGGGCCCACCGGACGGCTGACCACCGCGCCGGGGTCGATGACAAGGTGCTGGTCGGCGGTGCCGGAGGGGGCCACGAGGGTCAGGAGCCTCGGTGAGGTGTCGGGTACGGCGATGGAGTACCCGTCGGTCCCGGCGCGCAGGTCGCCGACCTCAAGGCGCTCCGCGGTCCTGCGTACACCGATGTCCACGTCCTGCAGCAGATGCACCACGTCGTAGAGATCGGAGGCTGCCATGGCGGGTGGGGGGACGAGCGGAGTCACCGTCGACGGGCGACGGTCCAGGGCCACATGGGCCAGCTTCCAGGCGGCGGGCGTCTGCTGGGCGGCCGGGGGCAGGCGGTCCCAGGCCGAGGCGAACCACTTGGCCACACCTCCGCGTTCCTGGACGATCACCGCCTTGAGGGCGGGGGCGAGCGCGGCGTCGATCTCGTCCGGGCGGCCCGACAGGGCCAGCCAGGTGAGGTGCTCCTCCAGCCGCAGCGCCGGGGACAGGTGGGCGTGCACACGGTCGATGCAGGACCATGCGGTGTGCAGGCGGTCGGCCGGCGGCCGGGCCGCCAGCAGCTGGGCCAGATGGGCATGCAGGTTGCGCCGCGCCTGCGGTTCGAGGAGGACGCCCTTCGTACCCCGCGAGACGACCAGGTCGCTGAACCAGAAGTCCGCCTCCGCGTCCACGTCCAGCCAGGGGAACAGGCTCCTTCGGACGGTTCTGACCAACTCGGGCTCGATACGGACCGCGACGCTCAGCACCGACGCCATGTCGTACAGCGGACGTGGCAGCCCTGGCGACGTGCTCTCCAGGGCCCGCCGCAGACCGGGAGACGGCCGGCTCGTCACCGGCGCTCCGCGGCGAGCGCGGCGGCGACCGTGTTGACCGTGGTCCGTTCGGACCAGGGGATGACCGGCACCCGCGAACGCAGCCGGTGCGGGACGCGGTGCTTCGGATAGGGGACGAGCGCGACCGGGGCACAGCCCGCTCGCCTGACGAGGTGCGTCAGCCGCGACCACTCGGCGGCCGAGGCGCGTCGCGGATCGAGCGGATCACCGCCGATCCCCAGGTCGGACACGATGAGGACGCGGGTCCCCCGGGACGGCGGACGGTAGGGCCCCCAATGACGCCGTTGTCCCGGGCCGGCGCCGCGCAGCGGTGAGTCGGAGAAATAGCGGACACCGACGAGGTCGGGCCCCATCAGCGCCCGTATGTCGTTCAGCAGCCGCCTCTGGTCCCTCAGGAAGGGCCGCATGCCCTCCCCGAGATCCATCAGCACCTGCACGCCGAACCGCAGGGTCGGACGCGGGGTCCGTGGCAGACGCGCACATGGCTTTCCCTGCGCACAGGCCTTCACCAGGGCGTCGACCCGTACGGGTCCGCTCCGGCCGTCCGGCATGGTCAGCGTGGTCTGCAGGATGGCCCGGGCGGACCGTGCCGGGAACAACGGCTCCGGGTCAGGCGGGGAGGCCGCCGCCTGTGGGGGCACCTCCGGCAGGGATGGCACCGCCGTCCAGTCGGGCCCGGCCGGTGCGTTCCGGGCCACCGGGACGAGGGCGGGCAGCGCGGCTCGCGGATGTCCCTCCCGCGGTGGGCTGTCGTGCCCCGCCGCGGCGGACGCCGGCCACTCGGCGTCGAACGCGGCGCTCCAGGTGTCCCCGGCCGCGTCCGCGAGCGGATCCTCCTCGGGCTCCACGGCGTCGGCCGGATCACCGAGAAGACCGAGGAGCCGTGCGATGTCCCCGGTGGCGGAGCGGTGGGGGTGCGATGCCAGGGCGCGCACGAGATCGCCCAGCCACACCTGCGAGGAACGCGGCATCAGTCCATACCCGGGTCCTTGATCAAGGCCATTTCCTTCAGCCACGTCCACTCCTTGCTCCGAGGGGTGATGCGCAGGCGCAGGCACGCGTGCAGCGCGTCGAGGTATTCGGCGGTACTGGGGGCCCGCACACCTGCCGCGTGTGCTTCGGCGCGCAGCACGAGCACCGTCCGCGCCAGTTCGTCAGCCAGTTCCAGGGCGTCGGCGGACACCTCACCCGCGGACACCTTCAGATGGCGGCGGGCGATGTCCACCAGCTGTGGCGCGTCCGGCGCCGGCAGTGTCACGGTGAGGCAGCGGCGCAGGAACGCCGTCGGAAGTTCCCGTTCCTCGTTCGTCGTCACCACGATGAGTGGGGAGCCGGACGGCCGGGTGGCGGCGTGCCCGCGTTCGACGTGGATCGCGTCGCCCGTCTCGCTCACGACGAAGGAACGGCAGCCCAGCGGGGACAGCAGGCCGTTGGGTACGTCCGGGTCCGCCTTGTCGATCTCGTCGATGAGGACGACGGCTCCTTGCCCGGGCGGCCGGCGGTGGCCCGTGGGCATCCGGGGATCGTGAGCCACCCGTTCGACGAGGTTCCGCGCGTGGCCCCGGAGCATGGCGGACCGCGGGGCCAGAGCCCACCACAGCACGCCGGGCTCGACGTACGCGCGGTCGTCCTCCGCCAGGCGATGGGCCTGGGCATCCGCGAGACGACGCACCAGGTCGAAGGTCCACAGCAGATCCCGTGCCTCGGTGCGGGAGGTGACGACGTGCTCGTAGTACCGCCAGTTGCGCCGGTACGCCGCGTAGGACGCGAAGGAGGACTTCCCCGTGCCCGGTTCGCCGCGCAGCAGGAGCGGCCTCCCGGTGGCGAGAGCCACCTTGACGGCCAGACGCAGCTGTTCCGACGGGACGTACGTCCTTCCGTCGCGCGCGTCCGGACCGGCCATGCCGTCGATGGGGCCTGTCGTCACAGTGCGGACTCCCTCGTCATGCTCCGGCCCTCCTCATGAGACTCTCCATGGCCTTCGCCGCCCGTTCCGCCTCGGACTCGTCCTTCGCCCTCATGGCGGGCCGCAACACCTTCAGCCAGTCCAGACCCAGGTCGGCGGCCCATACGTGGTCCCGCGACGGGTGGCCGGTGAGAACCACGATGTTCAGCCAGGGGAACCGGTCACCGAGGACGGTGACCAGGACTCCCACGTCGTCCAGGGGCACGCTCTGCGGGTCGATGACGAGATACACGACCTCGTTCGCGAAGGGCTCCACGTCGTCGAGGGGATCGTCCTCGCCCAGGTGGGCGAGCCGCCTGATGGCGTCCTCGCACGCGGCCATGAACTCCTCCTGCTGACCCTCCCCGGCCACGAGGCTCACCGTCTCGAACCAGTGGCTGTACGAGCAGCAGGCCGCCCGGTCTATGTACTGCCCCGCGGTGGCCGGGCGCGCGGTGTTCAGCGCCGCGATCACGCGGCCGTTGGAGGGCAGCAGCCACCTGGCCGCCTCGGCGTCGATCCACACGGGCCGGAGCAATCGCCCGAGCCGCGGCAGGTCGGCCGTCCTGATCTTCCCGACGAGGCGGGTCAGCGCCTCGTGGACCAGTTCGCCGTTCCGGTGGCCGAGGAGCTGGTGGGCGACGCAGCGGCGCCCTTCGTGCGCCGTCGGGAAGTGCCGGTCGTCGTTCGCGGTGAGCAGCCGAGCCGCGGCGTGCAGGGGGTCCTCGGGGACGCCGTTCAGGTAGCAGATGATGTCCTCGGTCCAGTTCCTCATCCGCGACAGCTCGGCGCTGTCCCGGACGAGGTCGGGGATCTGCGGGAGCAGGCCGACGACCCGCGAGGCGATTCTCGTCGGGGTCCCGCCTCGCTTGCCGGGACGCTGGACCAGGAGCTGCAGTGCGGAGAGCTGCGACAGCTCCGACCTTCGGACGTCGGCCGGCGCCATGTCCTCCAGCAGGACGGGAATCAGGGTGACCGGCGAGCCGAGGGCCCGGCGCCAGAGAAGGAAGTTCGCCTCCCTGCGCACCCAGGTCGACTTCATGGCGGCGGAGCTGAGCAGGATCACCGCCGCATCGCATTCGGCCACCCAGTGGTAGAGAACGGACCGCCAGTCGTCCCCCGGCTGCAGCGCGTCCATGTCGACCTTGACGGTCCAGCCGTTCTTCTCGAGGGCGGCCTGGACGGCCTGGCGGACCGCGTTGGCGTTCGCGTCCCCTCGTGAGCTGTGGCTGATGAAGGCCATCACCATCGAACGCCGACCACCCCGCTTGTCCCCCTGGTGCGACGAGATTCCCAGCTCCCGGCTCCTGCAGTCAATCGGAACACGGCTTTTGACGGTTCATCATGAAAACGGGGGCGGTCGGGGTGCCGGTTCGCTAGGCTCCCGAGCCGATGACATCGCAGCCGCGCAGCAGACCGCTCATAGCGGTGGTCGGCAGTATCGAGCCCGACAGCCGCATCACCCCACCGATCAAGGCGGCGGACGGCGCACGCGCGGCCTGCCGCGCGCTGGGCGGCGAACTGGCGAGGGCGGGCTGCGATCTGGCTGTCTTCTCCAGCAAGCCGCACTATGCCGAACCCCATGTGGTCGAGGGCTATGCGGCGCCCGGCGGTGAGGGGCGGTCCGGCGTCGTCTTCGCGCACGTTCCCCGGCAGCGCGACCTCGGGTTCGCGCTTCCCGAGGGAAGCCCCGCCGAACTGAGGACGGTCAGGGACAGCAGCACCGAGTGGGAGGTCTCCTTCTACCGCACGCTCCTGTCCTGTGACGGCGTGATGCTGATCGGTGGCGGACAGTCCACCCGTGCCGCCGGCGTGGTGGCGATGTCGCAGCGGATCCCGGTGCTGCCCGTGGCCGCGTTCGGCGGCGGTGCCAGCCTGGTGTGGGCCAACCTGGACAAGGTGCGCAACGACACCCTCGACGAGGACATCTCCCTCCTGGGCGGCGACTGGACCGAGACGTCGGCCGCCGACCTGACGGCCTGCCTGTTGCGGCAGCGGGACCGGCGCCTGGCAGCCCGGCGACGGGAGGAGGAAGGGCTGCACCGGCGGGTGGTGCGGGAGAGACTCGGACTCGGCGTGGCCGTTCTCTTCGTGCTCGCCTCGCTCGTGGCCCTGGTGCTGGCCGGGGACCCCGGTCCCGCCGACGGCCGTTCCCTGGCGACCCTGGTGAGCGCGCCGCTGCTGGCGTCCATGGGCGGAGCGATCATTCGCAACTCCTTCGAGGAGAACGCCCGCGGACTGCTCGCGGCCGTCCGAGGGCTGGGCGCGGGGCTCGTCTCCGTCTTTCTGTACGTGGCCTCCCAGCTCCTCGCGCTCCCGGGTCTCCTGGACCAGCTCGACGTCCGCAGACTGCTCTTCTTCGTGATCCCCCTCGGTTTCAGTTCGGGTTTCACTTTCGACCTGGTGTACGAGCGGCTGCGCAACGGCGGCACGCCGCCGTCGCTGGATCCGCCGCCCGGGACCTCTGCCGGTGGCTGACCCCGCGCTCCGGTGCTCCCGGGCCCGTGGAGCCGGGCAGGTGATCGCTCGGCCGCACGACCCCGGCGGCATGGACACCAGGCCGGGCGGGCATCGGTCGAAGGCCCGGCCTGTGGACCGGCGCGAACATCAGTGCTCCGGACATGGCAGGCTTGGGGCATGGCCGTGCAGATCAACCCCAGCATCCTGTCCGCCGACTTCGCCCGCCTCGCGGAGGAGGCCAAGGCGGTCCAAGGCGCCGACTGGCTCCATGTCGACGTCATGGACAACCACTTCGTCCCGAACCTCACGCTCGGCGTGCCGGTCGTGGAGTCCCTGGCCCGTGCGACGGACACCCCGCTGGACTGCCACCTGATGATCGAGGACCCCGATCGCTGGGCGCCCCAGTACGTCGAGGCGGGCGCGTCCTCCGTCACCTTCCACGTGGAGGCCGCCGCCGCCCCCGTCCGGCTCGCCCGGGAGATCCGTGCCAAGGGCGCCCGCGCGTCCATGGCGCTCAAGCCCGCGACACCGATCGAGCCGTTCGAGGACCTCCTGCCGGAACTCGACATGCTGCTGATCATGACGGTCGAGCCCGGCTTCGGCGGCCAGGCCTTCCTCGACATCATGCTGCCCAAGATCCGCCGCACCCGTGAGCTGATCAGCAAGCACGGCCTGCAGCTGTGGCTCCAGGTGGACGGCGGTGTCTCGGCCTCGACCATCGAGCGGTGCGCGGACGCGGGAGCGGACGTGTTCGTGGCCGGCTCGGCCGTGTACGGGGCGAAGGACCCGGCGGATGCGGTCCACGCACTGCGCGCACAGGCGGCGGCGGCCACCGCCAAAGCGTCCTGGGCATGCGACCACTGAGCCACAGGTACATGAACGGTTAAGTGAACGGCGCCCTTCAGGGCGGATCAGTCGCCCCGAATCTGCAAGGATGAACGGCGAATCCAGAGTGTGAACAGCAGTGAGGAGATCGCCGTGTCGGGTATGTCGGCGGGCCGGTCAGCCATGCGGATGGGACCCGCTGAGCTGGTGCAGGCGGCGGCCATGGCCCGCCGCTTCTACCTCGAGGGCAAGTCCAAGATCCAGATCGCGGAGGAGTTCGGCGTCAGCCGCTTCAAGGTGGCACGGGTCCTGGAGACGGCTCTCGAACGGGATCTCGTGCGCATCGAGATCCGTGTCCCGGCCGAGCTGGACGCCGAGCGCTCCGACGCGCTCCGCGCCCGCTACGGCCTGAGGCACGCCGTCGTGGTCGAGTCCCCGGCCGAGGCCGAGGAGACCCCCGACCCCGAGAACCTCGGCGAGGTCGCCGCCGACCTGCTCGGCGAGCTCGTCAACGAGGGGGACGTGCTCGGGCTGGCCTGGGGCCGGTCCACCATTCACATGGCGGCGGCGCTCGACCGGCTGCCGCCCTGCACGGTCGTGCAGCTGACGGGTGTGTACGACGCCGGCACCTCGGAGCGCGGCTCGGTCGAGGCCGTACGCCGCGCGGCCCAGGTGTCGGGCGGCGACGCCCACCCCATCTACGCGCCGATGCTGCTGCCGGACGCGGCCACCGCGGTGGCGCTGCGCAGCCAGACCGGGCTCGCCCGGGCCTTCGAGTACTTCGACAAGGTCACGGTCGCCTGTGTCTCCATCGGCTCCTGGGAGCCGGGCATCTCGACCGTGCACGACATGCTCAGCGACGAGGAGCGCGCCCACTACGCCTCGCTCGGGGTCGCCGCCGAGATGGCCGCGCACCTCTTCGACGCCGAGGGGCGCCGGATCGGGCGTGACCTGGGGGAGCGGTGCATCACGGTCAAGGCCGACCAGCTGCGCCGTATCCCGGAGGTCGTGGCGATCGCCGGCGGGCAGCGCAAGGCGTCCGCGATCGACGCGGTGCTGCGGTCCGGGCTGGTCACCAGTCTGGTCACGGACACCTCCGCCGCGGACTACCTGATGACGGCCGGCCCGGCCCCGAAGCCCGCGCTCAGCCGCTCGGACCCCGACGGGGCCTGAGGGCCGCGCAGCGGGTTCCGCGGCGGCGCCGTGACGCTCGGGCCCGGTGAGCCGCGTCGACACGGTCCACGCCGGGCGACGTCCGCCGGCCCGCCACCGTCCGGTGGCGGGCCGACGTAGCGGCGCCGGTCCGACTTCCCGGCGGCCGCTCTGTCGTCCAGCGGCTGGGCGGCTGGGCCGAGGGCTGGCTGGGCCGTTAGATCGTTCGCCGGACTGGCGCGCCTGGACAGCCGTGGCAGCCATGGCGCTGAGAGGCCTGACGGGGCCCTGGTGCTGGTCGTGGACGGGATGCCGTGCGGTGCTGGTCGTGGGCGGAACGCTGTGGCCGGAACGGCCGTGGGCAGGACAGCCGCGGCGGGGTCGGACGTGACAGGACGGGCGTGGCAGCATCGTCGGCATGCTGCCGCGGTACGTTCCCCACGCACCCAGAAGGTCCCCGACACCGCCCCCTCGGCAGAACCTGCCGCCGTCCCACGCTCCCGGGCGGCCGCCGTCGTCGTCCGACATGCCCGGGCCGTCCTCCACGCCGGCCCGCACACCGTGCTTGCCGCCGCCCGCCCCCGCGTCCAGGGCGCTCGGCACGCCTCTCCAGACCCCCACACCGAGCCTGCCTCCCGACCCTGCGCCTGCGCCCAGGCCGCTCCTCACGCCACCCCACGCACTCACACCGCCCCTGCCGCACACCCACCCGCCCACGCCGGCCCCCACGCCGCCCCGCGGGCCCAAACGGACCCCCGCACTGCCCCGCGGGCCCCAACGGACCCCGGCACCGCCCCGCGCGGCCAAAGAGACCCCCGTACCGACCCGCGCGCCCAAGCGGGCCCAGGCGCTGACCCGCGTGCTCGCGGGGCTGCTGGCGTTCGTGCTTGCCGTGCTGCTCGGCGGATGCTCGTCCGGGGCGCACCCGGGCCCGGGCTCGCGTCCGTCCGGTACCGGCGTGTCCGGCCCGGCGTGGGCGCACGGAACGGCCACGGTCAGGGAGGCGCAGCTGCCGGCCGAGGCCCGCGGGACGCTCGCCCTGATCGACAAGGGCGGCCCCTACCCGTACGCCAAGGACGGTGTCGTCTTCGGGAACTTCGAGGGCCGGCTGCCGAGGCACCAGCGCGGCTACTACCGCGAGTACACCGTCACGACGCCCGGCTCCCACGATCGCGGGGCCCGGCGCATCGTCACCGGCCAGGGCGGGGAGATCTACTACACCGATGATCACTACAACTCGTTCCGGGCGGTGCTGAGATGAACGAAGACCCGACAGAGCTGACGGGGCGGCTCGTCGTGACCCTGGACCTGGACGGCGTCACCGACAAGGCCGGACTGATGGACCGCACCGCGCGGGCCCTCACGCTGCCCGACTGGTTCGGCCGCAACTGGGACGCCCTGGTCGACTCCCTCTCCGACCACGGCGTCTGGCCCGAGGGAGCCGTCGAACAGGGGCTGCTGATCGTGGTCCGCGGCTGGCAGCCGTACGCCGAGGCGCGTCCGGGTGAGTGGCGGACCGCCCAGGACGTGTTCGCCGAGGCGGTGGACCGGACGCCCACGCTCGCCGTCGTCCTGGCCCTTGGAGGATCCTCCTAGGTGATCGGCGCTCACCCTGGAGGTTCCGTGGGGGCGTCGCAACGGCCCCGACATGGGACAATGAAGTACGTGCTCTTTCCCCCTGGCGCACCCGTCCGGGGGTCACCTCTGATCGACTGGGATGTGCAGCACGTGCGTTTCCTCAATGACATCCAGCCCGCGTACGACCTGACGTACGACGACGTGTTCATGGTGCCGAGCCGCTCCGCGGTGGGCTCGCGTCAGGGCGTGGACCTCGGCTCGCCGGACGGCACGGGCACCACCATCCCGCTCGTCGTCGCCAACATGACCGCCATCGCCGGCCGACGCATGGCCGAGACGGTGGCCCGCCGGGGCGGCCTGGTGGTCATCCCGCAGGACATCCCCATCGACGTCGTCACCGACGTCGTCTCCTGGGTGAAGAGCCGCCACCTGGTGCTCGACACTCCGATCGTGCTGGCCCCGCACCAGACCGTCGCCGACGCCCTGGCCCTGCTGCCCAAGCGTGCCCACAACGCCGGTGTGGTGGTGGACGAGAACCAGCGGCCCGTCGGTGTCGTCACCGACCAGGACCTGACCGGCGTCGACCGCTTCACCCAGCTCGAAGTGGTCATGTCCAAGGACCTGCTGCTGCTCGACGCGGACATCGACCCGCGCGAGGCCTTCAACACCCTCGACCAGCACAACCGCCGCTACGCCCCCGCCGTCGACCAGGACGGCAAGCTGGCCGGCATCCTCACCCGCAAGAGCGCCCTGCGCGCCACGCTGTACACGCCGGCCGTCGACGCGCAGGGCAAGCTGCGCATCGCCGCCGCCGTCGGTATCAACGGCGATGTGGCGGGCAAGGCCAAGCAGCTGCTCGACGCGGGCGTGGACACGCTCGTCATCGACACCGCGCACGGCCACCAGGAGTCGATGATCAGCGCCATCAAGCTGGTGCGCGCGCTCGACCCGCAGGTGCCGATCGCCGCCGGCAACATCGTCTCCGCCGAGGGCGTGAAGGACCTGATCGACGCCGGCGCGGACATCATCAAGGTCGGTGTCGGCCCCGGCGCCATGTGCACCACCCGCATGATGACCGGTGTGGGCCGGCCGCAGTTCTCCGCGGTGCTGGAGTGCGCCGCCGAGGCGAAGAAGTACGGCAAGCACGTGTGGGCCGACGGTGGTGTCCGCCACCCGCGCGACGTGGCCATGGCCCTCGCGGCCGGCGCGTCCAACGTGATGGTCGGCTCCTGGTTCGCGGGAACCTACGAGTCCCCCGGCGACCTCCAGCACGACGCCAACGGCCGTGCGTACAAGGAGTCGTTCGGCATGGCCTCCGCGCGTGCCGTGGCCAACCGCACGTCCGACGAGTCGGCGTACGACCGCGCCCGCAAGGCGCTGTTCGAGGAGGGCATCTCCACCTCCCGGATGTTCCTCGACCCGGCCCGGCCGGGCGTCGAGGACCTGATCGACTCGATCATCGCGGGCGTCCGCTCCTCCTGCACCTACGCCGGTGCCGCCTCCCTGGAGGAGTTCGCCGAGAAGGCCATCATCGGCATCCAGAGCGCCGCAGGCTATGCCGAGGGCAAGCCGCTGCACGCCAGCTGGAGCTGACCCTGCGCGTCCCGCACGGCCCCCGTTCTTCCCGCGCCGGGAAGGGCGGGGGCCGTCGGCTTTCCCAAAGGCTCATCCGTGCGGGCGGGGATGCCTGCGAGGGGCCGTGCAACGGTCGACAGCCCGCGCGCAACGATTTGGCGTTCGGGGCGGATGAACGCAATGATCATCCGGGGACGCGCAAGGTTGCTGCATTACGCCCGTGAAGGCCCGCCTCATAGGGTGCTCGTCTGTACGTGGTGTGGCGGGGACCCCGCTCGGTGGGCTCCTGCCTTCGCAGGGCTGCCATCGGTCCCCGTCCGCAATGACCGGCAGGAATAAGGAGCCAGCGCGTGCTCGATCAAGGCGCACCCTCGCACGACCGCACAGCGACCGCCCCCGCGTCCCCGGGCCTCGCCGCGCGCCTCATGCGGCGCAAGCCCGTGGAACACCTGGTCGCTGAGGGCGGCCAGGGCGAGGGGGGCTCGCTGCGGCGCTCCCTCGGGCTGTGGCAGCTGACCATGATCAGCATCGGTGCCACGCTCGGCACCGGCATCTTCGTCGTCCTCGGCAACGCCGTCCCGAAGGCGGGCCCGGCCGTCACCCTCGCCTTCGTGATCGCCGGTCTCACCGCGCTGTTCTCGGCCCTGTCCTACGCCGAGCTGGCGGGCACCATCCCGGTCTCCGGCTCCTCGTACTCGTACGCATACGCAACCTTGGGCGAACTGATCGCCTGGGTCTGCGGCTGGTGTCTGCTGCTGGAGTACGGCGTCTCGGTGGCCGCCGTGGCCGTCGGCTGGGGCGAGTACCTGAACGAGCTGCTGGACGGCACGATAGGCGTGACCATTCCGACGGCCCTGTCGGCGCCGCCCGGCGACGGGGGCATCTTCAACCTGCCGGCGCTGATCGTCGTGATCCTCGCGATGGTGTTCCTGCTCGGCGGCGCCAAGGAGTCCGCGCGGGCCAACACCATCATGGTGTGCGTGAAGATCGCCGCGCTGATCCTGTTTTGCGCGATCGGCTTCATGGGCTTCAAGTCCGGCAACTACTCGAACTTCATGCCGCTCGGCATGGCGGGCGTCAGCGGCGCCGCCGGCACGCTGTTCTTCTCCTACATCGGCTTCGACGCCGCCTCCACCGCCGGTGAGGAGGCGAAGAACGCCCAGCGCGACCTGCCCCGCGCGATCATGCTGTCCCTCGTCATCGTGACCGCCCTGTACGTGCTGGTGGCCGCCGTCGCCGTGGGAGCCAAGCCGTGGCGGAGCTTCAACGGCTCCGAGGCCGCGCTCACCGAGATCATGAAGGACGTCACCGGGCAGAGCTTCTGGGGCACCCTGCTGGCCGCCTGCGCCGTCGTCGCCATCGCGAGTGTCGTCCTGACCGTGGTCTACGGCCAGACCCGCATCCTGTTCGCCATGTCCCGCGACGGCCTGGTGCCCAAGATCTTCTCCAAGGTCCACCCGAAGACCGGTGCGCCCCGTGCCAACACGGTGATCGTCTCCGTGTTCTGCGGTGTCCTCGCCGCCGCGATCCCGCTCGGTCAGCTGGCGGACGCCACCAGCATCGGCACGCTGTTCGCCTTCGCGCTGGTCAACGTCGCGGTCGTGGTGCTGCGCCGGACGCGCCCGCAGATGCACCGCACCTTCCGCGTCCCGCTGTCGCCGGTGCTGCCCGTGCTGGGCTTCGCCTTCTGCATCTGGATGATGGGCAGCCTGTCGACCGTCACGTGGATCGTGTTCGGTGTCTGGATGGCTGTCGGGCTCGTGTTCTACTTCGTGTACGGCTATCGCCGTTCCCGTCTCGCGGCCGGTGAGGATCTCGCGGTGGCGGCAGAGAAGTGACCGAACCGAAGAAGTGAACCACCCCCTGTGCTGAACGATCTCGACGAACGCATCGTGCACGCCCTCGCCGAGGACGCCCGCCGTTCCTACGCGGACATCGGGCAGATGGTCGGCCTGTCCGCGCCCGCCGTGAAGCGGCGCGTGGACCGGCTGCGCGCCACCGGAGCGATCACCGGATTCACCGTGCGGGTGGATCCGGCGGCGCTCGGCTGGGAGACCGAGGGGTACATCGAGATCTACTGCCGGCGCAACACCTCGCCGGACACCATTCAGCGGGGGCTGGAGCGGTACCAGGAGGTCGTGGCCGCGTCGACCGTCACCGGTGACGCGGACGCGATCGCCCAGGTCTTCGCGTCCGACATGCGTCACTTCGAGCGGGTGCTCGAGCGGATCGCCGGGGAGCCGTTCGTCGAACGGACCAAGTCGGTGCTGGTGCTGTCGCCGCTGCTGCGCCGCTTCTCCTCCGGGGCGCCGGGGTAAGGGCGGCTTCCGGCTCGGGCGCGTTGCCGTGTGGGGTGCGGTCGACCGTGGCGAGGAACCACCACGCACCGGCACTCGGCGACGGCGAATTGGCCCGAGCTCTATTCCGCCGTCTTCCGAGCCAACGCGTTGTTCCCGATCGAGTTGTACACACTGAAACTCACCGCGTCCGAGCGGTACCGGTCGTCCGACCACTCCACCGGGCGCCCCTCGCGGGTCGTCGTCACGCGCCGCACCCGCAGCAGCGGGCTGGTACGGCGCACACCCAGCAGCTCGGCGTCCTGCGCACCGGCGGCGACCGCGTCGATCACATGCTCCCCGTACGCGAAGACCAGGCCCGTGTCGTCGTACAGCCGCTGGGTGACCGAGGGGCACTCCGGCTCGATCGCCTCGACCGCCGGGGAGATCCAGTCCGCGTACACGGTCCGTTCCAGCAGCACCGGTTCGCCGTCCAGGCCGCGTACCCGCAGCACGTGCAACACCGGCGTGCCGGAGGGAAGTTGGAGGCGTACGGCGTCCTCGTGGGTGGCCGGGCGGTACTCCTGCGTCACCACGTGGCCCGTGGCCTCGCGGCCCATCGCGCGGGCCCACTGGGCGAAGCTGCGCAGTTCCTCGAAGCTCTGGCTGCGGCGGCTGGCCAGCACGACGCGCCGGGCGCCCTGACGGGAGCCGATCAGGCCCTCGGCGGTCAGGGTCGCGACGGCCTGGCGGACCGTGCCGCGTGAGACGCCGTAGTGCGTGGCGAGTTCCGACTCCGAGGGCAGGCGGCTGCCGACCGTGTACTGCTCGCGGTCGATCGCGCGCCGCAGTTCGTCGGCGATCTCCTCGTGTCGCGCCGTCATGCTTCCCCTCTGCTCAGGTCGCTGTGCACAGCGTGACCAGCCTAATCGAGACCGGAGCGTGATCTGCAACGGTCTGGATTGTGCAGCCAACCAGGGCCCAGAGTTTCGCTCCCGTTTACAGACAGGACACCGTGAGCGGGCGTACTGTGACGCAACTTGTTCAGACAAGTTCTCCGCACTGCCTCAACCCTCGTGTGCACCCCTGGAGAGACCGTGACCGTGTCCCTGCCGAGAAACGCCGTCCTCGGCGGCTGTATCGCCGTCGTCGCCGCGTTCGCGCTCAGCGCCTGCGGCGCCGCCCCCGACAACGCGTCGACCACCACCAAGGACGGCAAGAGCGCCGCCACCGCCACCTCCGCGGCCGACTTCGGCGGCATGGACGCCCTGGTCAAGGCGGCCAAGAAGGAGGGGACGCTGCACATCATCGCGGTGCCCCGCGACTGGGCCAACTACGGCGCCCTCATCGACGGATTCCAGAAGAAGTACGGCGTCAAGATCGACGACGAGAGCCCGGACGGCACCAGCCAGGACGAGATCAACGCCGTCACCTCCCGCAAGGGCCAGGACCGCGCCCCCGACGTCCTCGACCTGGGCAGCTCCTTCGCGCTGAGCGCCGCCCAGCAGGGCCTGCTCGCGCCCTACAAGGTCGCCTCCTTCGCCGACATCTCCTCGGCCCAGAAGGACCCGCAGGCCCGCTGGTACAACGACTACGGCGGCTACATCTCCATCGGCTGCGACGCCAAGCGCGTCAAGCAGTGCCCGACCAGCTTCAAGGACCTGCTCCAGCCCCGCTACAAGGGCCAGGTCGCCCTCAACGGCAACCCCACCAAGTCCGGTTCGGCCTTCGGCGGCGTCTACGCGGCGGCCCTCGCGAGCGGCGGCTCCTTCGACGACATCCAGCCCGGCCTGGACTTCTTCGGCAAGCTGAAGAAGAACGGCAACTACACGCCCGTCGAGTCCACCCCGGCCACCGTCGAGAAGGGCGAGACGCCCATCTCCATCGACTGGGACTACCTGAACGCCGGCTACGCCGACGAGTTCAAGTCCAAGGGCCTCGACTGGAAGGTCGCCATCCCGGGCGACGGCCAGTACGCCCAGTACTACTCCCAGGCCATCAACAAGGACGCCCCGCACCCGGCCGCCGCCCGGCTGTGGCAGGAGTACCTCTACAGCGCCGAGGGCCAGAACCTGTGGCTGGGAGGCTACGCCCGCCCGGCCCTGATGCCCGCCATGGACAAGGCCGGCACCCTCGACAAGACCGCCGCCGCCAAGCTCCCGAAGGTCACCGGCACGCCGTCCTTCCCGACCGAGGACCAGCAGAGCAAGGCCAAGACGGTCATCGCCCAGGGCTGGGGGAAGGCCGTCTCCGGATGACCACCGCTCTTTCGCGCGTGGACGTGGCGCCCGTCGCTTCGGCGAAGCGGCGGCGCCGCGCCCCCGGCTGGCTCGCCGTGCTGCCGCTGCTGGTGTTCACGGCCGTCGCCTTCGGGCTGCCGGCCGTCGCCATCCTCGACGGCGCCTTCACGGCCAAGGACGCCACCACGGGCGCCACCTCCTACACCGGCGCCAACATGACGGCCTCACTGCAGGGCCCGTACCTCACCGCCCTGCTCGGCAGCGTCAAGCTGTCCGCGATCTCCGCCGCACTCGGCGCCCTGATCGGGCTGCCGCTCGCGCAGGCCGTGGTCAGCTCCCGCTCGCGCTGGCTGCGCGAGGCCGTGCTGACCGCCTCCGGCGTGCTGGCCAACTTCGGCGGGGTCCCGCTGGCCTTCGCCTTCGTCGCCACCCTCGGCAACGCGGGTGTGCTGACCGTGCACCTCGGCCTGAAGGACAGCGGCTGGGACCTCTACAGCTTCTGGGGCCTGATCCTCGTCTACCTGTACTTCCTCATCCCGCTCATGGTCCTCACCATCACCCCGGCGCTGGACGGACTGCGCTCCCAGTGGCGGGAGGCCGCGCTGAACAACGGCGCCACCGGCGTCCAGTACTGGCGGCACGTGGCCCTGCCCGTGCTCGCGCCCTCGCTGCTCGGCGGTCTCGTCCTGCTCTTCGGCAGCGCCTTCGCCGCCTACGCCACCGCCGCCGCCATGGTCGGCAGCGCGGTCCCGCTGGTCACCCTGCAGATCGCCGACGCCCTGTCCGGCAACGTCCTGGTCGGCCAGGAGAACGTCGCCCTCGCCCTCAGCCTCGACATGGTCCTGGTGGCGGGTCTGGTGATGGCCGTGTACCTGCCCCTTCAGCGACGGAGTGCCCGATGGCTCGACGCCTGACCCTGTGGCGGTGGGTCGTCCTCGGCCTCGCCGCCCTGTACTTCCTGGTGCCGCTCGGCGCGTCCGTGATCTTCACGGTGGACGTGCCCGGCCAAGGTGTCACCTTCGACGCCTACACCAAGATCCTCTCCACCGACGGCTTCCTGACCAGCCTGCTGCTCTCGCTGGAGCTGGCCGTGGCCACCATCGCGGTCGTCCTGCTGCTGATGGTGCCCGCCATGGTCGCCCTGAGGCTCGGCGCGCCCCGGCTGCGGCCGGTGGTGGAGGTGGTGTGCTCGCTGCCGCTGGTGGTGCCGCCCATCGCGTTCGTCGCCGGGATCGCCACCGTCCTGAAATGGGGCCCGGAGTACTTGTCGCGGACACCGCTGTTCGAGACCTTCGTGGTGATCCAGGACGACAGCTTCCCGGTCGTGCTGGTCCTCGCGTACGTCGTGATGGCCCTGCCGTTCGTCTACCGCGCCCTGGACGCCGGACTGCGCGCCATCGACGTACGGACCCTCGTCGAGGCCGCCCGCAGCTGCGGCGCCTCCTGGCCCCAGGCCCTCGTGCAGGCCGTCCTGCCCAATCTGCGCGGGGCCCTGCTGAACGCGGCCTTCCTCACCCTCGCCCTGGTGCTCGGCGAGTTCACCGTCGCCAGCCTGCTCGGCTTCCGGCCCTTCGCCGTGTGGATCTACGACGTCGGCGGCTCGCAGGCCCAGATGTCCGTCGCCGTGTCCGTGCTCAGCCTGCTCGTCACCTGGGCCCTGCTCCTCGCGCTCGCCGGTGCCGGCGGCCGCAACCGAACCGCTTCCTCCCGGGGATGACACACATGACCGCCACCCTGCCCGAGACCCTCGAAAAGGCCGCCACCGTCGAATTCCGGGGGCTGCGCCGCGAGTTCGGGACCACCGTCGCCCTCGACGGGCTCGACCTGACCGTACGCCCCGGAGAGTTCCTGGCCCTCCTCGGCCCGTCCGGCTGCGGCAAGACCACCGCGCTGCGCATGCTCGCGGGGTTCGAACACCCCGACTCCGGAGCCGTACTGGTGGACGGCGAGGACGTCACGCACGTCCCGGCCCACCGCCGCGACGCCGGCATGGTGTTCCAGTCGTACAGCCTCTTCCCGCATCTGAACGCCGTCGACAACGTGGCCTTCGGACTGCGCATGCGCAAGGTCCGCACGGCCCAACGGCGCGCCCGCGCCGCCGAGTTGCTGGAACTGGTCGGCCTCGGCGACAAGGGCGAGCGCTACCCGCACCAGCTGTCCGGCGGCCAGCAGCAGCGCATCGCGCTGGCCCGGGCCCTCGCCCTGCGCCCGCGCGTGCTGCTGCTCGACGAGCCGCTGTCCGCCCTCGACGCCAAGGTGCGCCTGACCCTGCGCGAGGAGATCCGGCGGCTCCAGCAGGAACTCGGCATCACGACGCTCTTCGTCACCCACGACCAGGAGGAGGCCCTGTCGGTCGCCGACCGGGTCGCCGTCATGCGCGCCGGCCGGCTCGAACAGTGCGCGGAGCCCGCCGAGCTGTACGGCCGCCCCGCCACCGCCTTCGTCGCCGAGTTCGTCGGCACCATGAGCCGGATCCCGGGCGAGCTGACGGACGGCACGGTCCAGGTGCTCGGGCAGCGGCTGCCGGCCGACGGCGAGGTGTCCGACGGCGCGGTGGACGTGCTGGTGCGGCCCGAGGCGGTCCGGGTCCACCCGGACGAGCAGGGCGGCGCCCGCGTCGTCGCCACCGCCTTCCTCGGCGCGGTCGTCCGCGCCACCGTCCGGCTGGCCGACGGCACCGAGGTCAAGGCCGACCTGCCCGCGCACGACGCCACGGGGCTCGGCGCCGGAACCGCCGTCGGCGTGTCGCTGCCGGAGCGGCCGGTGCTCGTGTCCGAACGTATCCAGAAGTGAGGAATGACCCGAACGTGACCCCCCACACCTTCGAACTCCCGCTCCAAGCCGTCCTGTTCGACATGGACGGCACGCTCGTCGACACCGAGCGGCTGTGGTGGGAGGCGGTCGAGCAGGTCGCCGGACGCGCGCTGACCGAGGCCGACCAGCCGGACGTGCTCGGCCGCCCGGTCGAGCACACCGCCGCCTGGCTCGCCGCGCCCACCGGCAGAGAGGCCGCCGATCTCGCGGCCGACCTGCACCGCGAGTTCGCCGACCGCGTCCGCACCGGCATCGTGCCCCGGCCCGGCGCGCTGGAGCTGCTGGACGCGCTGGCCGCCACCGGCGTCCCCGCCGCCCTGGTCACCGCGTCCCCGCGGGCGGTCGCCGACGTCGTCCTCGACGCCCTGGGCGCCGAGCGTTTCTCGGCGTCCGTCACCGCCGACGACACCGCCCGCACCAAGCCCGCTCCCGACCCCTACCTCGCAGCCTGCCGCGCCCTCGGCGTCGACCCGGGCGGCTGCGTGGCCGTCGAGGACACCGAGACCGGTGTGGCGTCGGCCGAGGCCGCCGGCTGCGCCGTGCTCGCCGTGCCGTCCCTCGCGCCGATCGGCACGGCACCCGGCCGGACCGTGCGGGAGAGTCTCGCCGGGGTCACGGTCGAGGAACTGCGGGAGATGGCCGCGCCCGAACTCCGGGTCATGAGCTGGAACCTGTGGCTGGGCGGCAGCGAGGTCGACGACCACCGCGCCAAGCAGCTCAAGGTCATCCTGGACAGCGGCGCCGATGTCGTCGGACTCCAGGAGACGGGCGGAACCGCCGCCCAGGAGCTGGCCGAGGCGCTCGGCTGGCACCACCACCGGGCCGGCGAGAACCTCGGCGTCATCAGCCGGCACCCGATCACCGCCCGCTTCGGCGATCCGGACGTCGGCTTCTACGGCGCCGCGGGCGTCCGGATCGCCGTCGCCCCCGGCCGCGAGGTCGACGTGTGGACCGCGCATCTGCACTACACGCCGTACGGCCCCTACGAGTCCGCCTTCGACGGGCTGCCGGCCGCCGAGCTGATCGCCCACGAGGAGCTGCGACTGGCCCAGATGCGGGACGCGCTGGGCCGGATCGCGAAGTCCTCGGCCCCGGGTGTCCCGGCCGTCCTCGTCGGCGACTTCAACTGCCCCTCGCACCTGGACTGGCCGGACGTCGCCTGGCCGGTGACGCAGGCCGCCGAGGACGCGGGCTTCAGCGACTCCTATCGTGAGGCCCACCCGGACCCCACCGCCGAGCCCGGCCACACCTGGTCGCCCATCCACCCCGTGCACGAGGACGGCAGCGGGCGGCCCGAGCCGCAGGACCGGATCGACTACGTGTTGCACCGGGGTCTGACCGTGCGTGAGGCGCGAACCCTCGTCACCGGCGACCCGCGGCCGTGGCCGGACGTCGCGGACAACGACTGGCCCTCCGACCACGCGGCGGTCCTCACGACCTTCGCCGTGACCCGGATGTGACCGGGGGTTACCGCAGGTCACCGTTGCGGTACGGGGCGACCATCCCGTAGGTTGTGCCGAACTTTCTACTGACTGGTAACACCGGCAGGTACTCCATGCGCTGGCCCCTCGGCCGTCCCACCACCGTCCGCACGCGGATCGTGGCGCTCGCGCTCGCCCCGGCCGTCGCGCTGATGGCGCTGTGGAGTTTCGCCATGGTGTCCGTCACCGCCGAACTGCGCGCGCTGATCCGGCTCCAGGGGGTGTACGAGGACTTCGGCACCCCCGTGGACACCGCGATCGGCCAGATCCAGATCGAGCGCCGGATGTCCGCCGCCTACCTCGGTGCCCGTCTGGACACGGCCGCCGCCGGCGACCTGCTCGGACAGCAGCGCCGCACCGACCGTGCCGTCGAGGCGATGCGGGAGGCGGTCCGGGACGGCGACCGCAGCCGGCTCACGGCACGGCAGCGCCAGGCACTGGACACGATGGTCACCGCCACCGGCGGGCTGGAGGAGCTGCGCACACAGGTGCTGTCCCGGCACATCACCTGGGACCGGGCCGTGGACCGGTACAGCGCGCTCGTCGAGCCCGGCTTCGACGTGCAGTCCACGCTCACCGCCCTGCAGGCCGGACAGCTCGCCCGTGAGGCACAGGTCGTCATCGAGCTGGTACGGGTACGGGAGTTCGTCTCGCGGGAGGACGCGCTGGTCGCCGGGGCACGTGCGGCCGGCACGCTGACCGACCGGCAGTACGACAGCCTGACCGCGACCATCGAGGACCGGCGCGTGTTCCAGCGCACGTACGTGCCGGACCTGCCCGCCGACTCGCGGGCGCTGTTCGAGGACTTCCAGCGCGCGGAGCAGTACGGCTCGCTGGTGCGCGGGGAGGACGCGCTGCTGCGGGCCGGGGCTGCCGGCGCCGGGAAGGCCGTCGCCGCGGACACCTGGCGGTCCACCACCGACCGGGCCGTCGTGCGGTACCGGGAGCTGTGCACCACCGCCGCCGAGAACTCCGCCGCACGGGGCCGGGCCTTCGCCTACCGGGAGCTGACCAAGGCGGCCGTGGTCGGCGTGGTGGGACTCGGCGCCGTCGGGCTTTCCCTGTGGTTCGCGGTGCGCGGTGCGCGGCGCATCTCACGGCGCCTGGAGACCCTGCGGGACGCGGCCGACGTCCTGACCCGAGACCAACTCCCGGACGTCATGCGCAGACTGAGCGCCGGCGAGGAGGTGGACGCGCTCGCCGAGGCGCCGCCGCTGGCCGCCGACGAGGTCCGCGACGACGAGATCGGACAGGTCGGCCGTTCCTTCAACACCGCGCGGCTCGCCGCCGTCGACGCCGCCGTCAGACAGGCGGGCCTGCGCCGCGGTCTGTTCGCGGTGCTGCTCAACATCGCACGGCGCAACCAGGCCCTCGTCCACCGGCAGCTGAAGCTGGTCGACACCCTGGAAAGGCGCACGGACGACCCCGATGTGCTGCGCGAGCTGTTCCGCATCGACCACCTCACCACGCGTATGCGCCGGCACGCGGAGAGCCTGATCATCCTCTCCGGCGCCACGCCCGGCCGGCGCTGGCGCCGGCCCGTGCCGCTCGCGGACGTCGTCGCCTCGGCCGTCGGCGAGATCGAGGACTACGCGCGCGTGGTGGTGCCGCCGATGCCGGAGACCGGCGTCGCGGCGGACGCGGTCGCCGACGTCGTCCACCTCGTCGCCGAACTGCTGGAGAACGCCACGGTGTTCTCGCCGCCGCACACCCAGGTCACCCTGCGCACGGGGCCGGTCGGCGGCGGGTTCGTGCTGGAGATCGACGACCGGGGGCTCGGCCTCGACGCCGAAGCGCGCGAGGAGGCCCACGGTACGCTCACCGACCCGGACGCCTTCGACCCCACCCGCCACGACCGGCTGGGCCTCTACGTCGTCGGCCGCCTCGCCGCCCGGCACGGCATCGAGGTGACCCTGCGGGACTCGCCGTACGGGGGGACGACGGCGGTGGTCCTGCTGCCGGAGGCCGTGCTGGCACCCGTGGATCCGGTGGTGCCCGCGCCACGGGAGCAGGGGGCCGCCGTACACGCCTTGCCGTCCAGGACGCGATCCGCTGCACGGGCCGGGCAGCAGAGCCCGGCCGCGGCGGAGCCGCCGACGCGGAACCGGCTCGTGTCCCTGCCCACGCCGGGCCCTGGGTCCGGGCCCGAGCCGTCGCCTCCCGGGACGCCGTCACCGGACGGGTCGACGCCCGCTTCCACCCCTGGTCCGCAGGACACCTCCGAGTCGCCGACGGCCCCGCCCGCCCTGCCCACCCGGATCCGGCAGGCGTCGCTCGTACCGGAGCTGCGGGACGACCCGCCGGCCCGGGAGAGCACGGCCGGGGCGGAGCTGGACGCCGAGGAGATGCGGGCGATCTTCGGCGCCTTCCAGCGCGGCCTCGACCGTGGCCGCAAGGGCCTGCCGGCGACCGATACGGCCGTCCGCAGCTCCGACCCGGCAGAACCGACGGCCCCGCCGCCCCACCAGACCCCGGACACCCGGACCCCGGACACCAGCGAGACCAGCCCCCAGCTCGCCGCACCCACTCCCCGTGGCGTGCAGGCGTCGGTCGACGGGTCCGCGGCTGACGTCGCGCCCGTCTCCCGCGATGCGCAGGCGTTGGTCGACGGATCCGTCTCTGATGCCGCGCCCGCTTCAGGCGATGAGCGGGCGCCGGTGGACGGGTCCGCGGCTGACGTCGCGCCCGTCTCCCGCGATGCGCAGGCGTTGGTCGACGCACCTGTCCCTGACGGCGTGCCCGCTCCCCGCGATGCGCAGGCATCCGCCCATGGGTCCGCGCTTGACGCTGCGCCCACGCCCCACGATGCGCAGGCACCGGTCCACGCGTCCGCGTCCGACGGCGTGCCCGCTCCCCGCGATGCGCAGGCATCCGACCGTGTGCCCGCTCCCCCCACCGCGCAGACACCCGACCGCGCGCCCGCCGCCCGCGCCGGGCAGGCACCCGACGATGCCCCCGCTCCCCGCGCGGGGCAGGTGCCCGACCGCGCCCCCGCAGCCCCCACCGCACAGGCGCCCGACCGCGCTCCCGTACCCCCCACCGGGCAGCGCCAAGCCCCCGTACCCCCCAGCGCGCAGGCGCCCGCCGAAGCCCCCGTGTCCGATGGTGCGGGCGGCGCGTTCACCGGCGCCGACTGCCGCTCCGTGACCAGCCACGCCGACGAAGGGACCGACACCGATCATGACCGGTGACGACCAGACCCCCGAGCCGCAGGGTGTGCCCGCGGCCGCGCCCGGCGCGGACCTCGGCTGGCTGCTGGACGACCTCGTGGACCGCACCGACCACGTCCGCCAGGCCGTGCTGCTCACCGCGGACGGCCTCCCGCTCAGCAGCTCGCAGGGGATGCGCCGGGCGGACATCGAGCACCTGGCCGCCGTCTGCTCCGGCTTCCACAGCCTCGCCCGCTCCGCGGGCGAGCGGTTCGCCGCGGGCGGGGTACGGCAGACCATGGTGATGCTCGAAGACGCCTACCTCTTCATCACCCCGGCCGGACACGGCAGCCGGCTCGCCGTGCTCAGCGAGGCCCGCACCGATGTCGGCCAGCTCGGCCACGAGATGGCCCTGCTCGTCCGCCGCCTCGGCCGCCACCTGGACGCGGCCGTCCGCAACCCCAGCTGATCCCGCGGTGAGCGACGAACACTGGTACGAGGACGAGACCGGGTCGATGGTGCGCCCCTACACGGTGACCCGCGGCCGCACCCGGCCCTCGGGCACGCACGCCATCGACCTGATGTCCCGGGTCACCGCGCTGGACACCGACACGCCGGGGCCGGATCAGGTCGACCACGCCCGTGCCGCCCTGCTCGACCTGATCCGGCGCGGCCCGCGCCCCGTCGTGGAGCTGGCCGCGGACGCCGACCTGCCGCTCACCGTCGTCAGGGTCCTGCTCGGCGACCTGGCCGAGGCAGGCCTGGTCCGCATCGACGAGCCGCGCCGCCTCCCGGCCGGCGGCCCGGCCGCCGACCCGGGGCTGCTGCGGGAGATCGTGCAGCGCCTGCGGGAGATCTAGGCGAGCCGCGGCCGGCGTCCGGTGGCCGGACCTAGAGCTTCGGCTGCCAGGGCACGACAGTGAAGTCGCCCGTCCCCTGCTTGACCTTCTCGAACGGGGCGGACGACACACACGGCGGCAGATCCTTGGTGTCCGTGGGGCTGCCCACCCCCGCCCAGCTGTAGCCCAGCCGGTCGTGCCGGCCGAGGTCGTGGACGGTGACCCCGACCCGCTTGCCCTTCGCACCCGGCAGGTCGGACGCGGTGATCACACCGGAGACGACGGCGACCGGGCCGCCGGTGACCAGGCAGTCGACCCTGGCCTTGGCCCAGGCCCCCTGACCGTGCAGGTAGTGGCTGAACTCGAAGGTGCCGGTGGCCTTGCGCGGGTTCATGTCGTCCTTCCGCGCCAGATGCGCGTCGAAGCTGAAGGTGATGTCGTCCCCGGCCGACCGGTACAGCTTGGCCGTACCGGTCAGGGCGGCGGCCTCCCGCTGGGGGTGATAGGCCCCGCCACCCGAGGCCAGGGCCGCCCCGGCCGTTCCGGCGGTGATCAGCAGGGCGGCGGTGAGGGTGACGGCAGCGATCTTCGTACGACGCTTCATGGCGGTCCTTTCCGCAGGTCAAAAGCGTGAACTGAACGCTCACCACTCTCCCGGCGGCGGGCCGCCCGCACATCGCCCCGCGGGCGGGACCCCACCTCCGCCGTCCGGCGGGGAACCCCGGCCGTGACCTGCGCCCCAGGGAGGACGGGAACCGGCACCGAGGGCGCGCAACGAATCGCCGCCCGACCCTCCCGTCACGCAACGAACCGCGCACAGGCGCGCAACGGCTCCTTCTTGTCCGGCCGAGCGCGCCGACCGTACCTTCTTCATGGCCCCGAAAAACCTTCCCGGCCCGCTGTTCCGTCCCCCAGAACCCTCTTTCCGGTGAGGAACCCGCATGCGCACCGCCCTGCTCCAGAGCTCCGGCCGCCCCGGCTCGATCGCCGAGAACCTCAAGGTCCTCGACGCCGCCGCGGGCCGTGCCGCCGCCGGGGGAGCCGCGCTGCTCGCCGCACCGGAGATGTTCCTGACCGGCTACGCCATCGGCGACGACATCGCCCGCCTCGCCGAGCCGGCCGACGGCGACTCCGCCGACGCGATCGCCGAGATCGCCACCCGGCACGGCCTGGCGATCACCTACGGCTACCCGGAGCGGGACGGCGAGACCGTCTACAACTCCGCCCAGCTCGTGGCGGCCGACGGCTCCCGCCTCGCGAACTACCGCAAGACCCACCTCTTCGGCTGCACCGAGCGCGTGCACTTCACCCCCGGCGAGCAGTCGCTCGTGCAGGCCCGGCTGGGTGGTCTGACCGTCGGCATCATGATCTGCTACGACGTCGAGTTCCCGGAGAACGCCCGCGCCCACGCCCTGGCCGGCACCGACCTGCTCGTCGTGCCGACGGCGAACATGCACCCGTTCCAGTTCGTCGCCGAAGCCATGGTGCCGGTACGTGCCTGGGAGAACCAGATGTACGTCGCGTACGTCAACCGGGTCGGCCACGAGGGCGAGTTCGAGTTCTTCGGGCTCTCCGCCCTCGCCGGGCCCGACGGCATCGCCCGCAGCCGCGCCGGCCGCGGTGAGGAACTGGTCCTCGCCGACGTCGACCCCGCCCTCCTGGCCGCCTCCCGCGAGGCGAACCCGTACCTGAAGGACCGCCGCCCCGGTCTGTACGGGTCCCTGGTCTGACCCCCCCGAGCCTTCCCCCGAGTCACCCCCGCGCAAGGAGTCCGTACCCCATGACGTCCACGGTGCCCAACGCCGTCGAGCACACCGACGAGCAGCAGCCGCCGATCACCATGTTCGGCCCGGACTTCCCCTACGCCTACGACGACTTCCTCGCCCACCCGGCGGGCCTCGGCCAGATACCCGCGACCGAGCACGGCACGGAGGTCGCGGTCATCGGCGGCGGCCTGTCCGGCATCGTGGCCGCGTACGAGCTGATGAAGATGGGCCTCAAGCCCGTCGTCTACGAGGCCGACCAGATCGGCGGCCGGCTGCGCACCGTCGGCTTTGAGGGCTGTGACGAGTCGCTCACCGCCGAGATGGGTGCGATGCGCTTCCCGCCGTCCTCCACCGCCCTCCAGCACTACATCGACATGGTCGGCCTGGAGACGCAGCCCTTCCCGAACCCGCTGGCCGAGGCCACCCCGTCCACCGTCGTGGACCTCAAGGGCGAGTCGCACTACGCCGAGACGATCGACGACCTGCCCCAGGTGTACCGGGACGTCGCCGAGGCCTGGAACAAGTGCCTGGACGAGGGCGCCGACTTCTCCGACATGAACCGCGCCATGCGTGAGCGGGACGTGCCGCGCATCCGCGAGATCTGGGCGAAGCTGGTCGAGAAGCTCGACAACCAGACCTTCTACGGCTTCCTCTGCGACTCCGAGGCCTTCAAGTCCTTCCGGCACCGCGAGATCTTCGGCCAGGTCGGCTTCGGCACCGGCGGCTGGGACACCGACTTCCCGAACTCCATCCTGGAGATCCTGCGCGTCGTCTACACCGAAGCCGACGACCACCACCGCGGCATCGTCGGCGGCTCCCAGCAGCTGCCGCTGCGCCTGTGGGAGCGCGAGCCGGAGAAGATCGTCCACTGGCCGTACGGCACCTCGCTGAAGTCCCTGCACGTGGACGGCGAGCCCCGCCCGGCCGTGACCCGGCTGCACCGCACCGCGGGCAACCAGATCACCGTGACGGACGCGAACGGCGACATCCGCACCTACCAGGCCGCGATCTTCACCGCCCAGTCCTGGATGCTGCTGTCCAAGATCGCCTGCGACGACTCGCTGTTCCCGATCGACCACTGGACGGCGATCGAGCGCACCCACTACATGGAGAGCTCCAAGCTCTTCGTCCCCGTCGACCGGCCGTTCTGGCTGGACAAGGACGAGGAGACGGGCCGGGACGTCATGTCGATGACGCTGACCGACCGCATGACCCGCGGCACCTACCTGCTGGACGACGGCCCGGACAAGCCCGCCGTGATCTGTCTGTCCTACACCTGGTGCGACGACAGCCTGAAGTGGCTGCCGCTGTCCGCGAACGAGCGGATGGAGGTCATGCTGAAGTCGCTCGGCGAGATCTACCCGAAGGTCGACATCAGGAAGCACATCATCGGCAACCCGGTGACCGTCTCCTGGGAGAACGAGCCCTACTTCATGGGCGCGTTCAAGGCCAACCTGCCCGGCCACTACCGCTACCAGCGGCGCCTGTTCACGCACTTCATGCAGGACCGGCTGCCCGAGGACAAGCGGGGCATCTTCCTCGCCGGCGACGACATCTCCTGGACGGCCGGCTGGGCCGAGGGCGCGATCCAGACCGCGCTGAACGCGGTCTGGGGCGTCATGCACCACTTCGGCGGCACCACCGACGCGGCCAACCCCGGCCCGGGTGACGTCTACGACGAGATCGCCCCCGTGGAGCTGCCCGAGGACTGACACAGGAGCGAGCAAGGACCAAGGCGCGGGCGGCCGGACTCAGATTCCGGCCGCCCGCGCCTTTTCAAACACCTCCGCGGCGACGTCCTTGAGCTCCTGCGCGTCCCGAGCGGTGCCCTGGAGGTCGACGAGGATCTCCTCCAGGCCGATCGCCGCGTGCTCCGCCAGGTCCTCGACGATCTGGTCGACGCTGCCCTGGAAGGGCCGGCGGGCCGCGCCCTCGTACGCCTTGGGCAGGAGGACGGTGTTCACCCGCAGGACCGTCCGGATCGGTTCCGTACGCCCCCGCTGCTCGGCCAGCTCCCGCACCTGGCGCCACTGGGCGGCGACCTGCTCGGCGCCCATGCCCACCGGGAGCCAGCCGTCGGCGTGGTCCACCAGCCGACGCCACGCCCGCCTGTTGCCCGCGGCCAGCATGACCGGGATCGGCCGCGCCGGCTTGGGACCGACGACGGCGGAGGCGATCCTGGTCAACTGCCCTTCGTACACGACCGGATCCGGCCCCCACACGGCCCGGCACACCTCGATGATCTCGTCCAGTGCGGCGCCCCGCTCCTCGAACGGCCGAACGGCCGAGGCCGCGTACTCGTCCAGGGACCAGCCGGTACCGAAGCCTGCGATCACCCGGCCCCCGCTCGCCGCGTCCAGCGAGGCCAGGGCCTTGGCGAGCTGGAACGGCATGTGCAGCGGTGCCACCAGGACGCTGGAACCCAGCTCCGCCCGCTCCGTGGCCGCCGCCGCCAGGGCGAGGGTGACCAGCGGGTCCGCCACGTCCCGGTACTGGTCGGGCCAGGGCAGGCCCTCGATGCCGTACAGGCCCTGGGTGGCCGGCTCGGGGAACAGGGCGCGCTCGAAGACCCACAGGCTGTCGTAGCCGATGGCCTCGGCGGCGCGTGCCACGTCGGGCACGTCCCTTCCGATGGAGTACTGGCGCATCTGGGGGAGGCTGAGGCCGAGCCTGGTCGCCATACCGCTGCTCCTCTGCGATCGGGTACGCACCGGTCAACGTACGGTCCGCACCGGGCAGTTCCGGAGACGGCGCGCGGCGAAAGGACCAGGCCACCTCAGTCGGTCAGGGGGGTGAGCAGCATCCGCCCCGCGAACCCCACCGCCGCGTCCAGCCGCTGCGTGAACTCCTCGGCCACGTCGTCGCAGTGGCGCAGCGCCCACAGGGCCCGTGCCGTCACCCAGGTCGCGTCCCGGGCCCGCTCCAGGCTCCAGGAGCCCAGCAGATGGGTGAGCGGATCGGCGATCTGGAGCAGGTCGGGACCCGGCATCAGATCCTCGCGGATGCGCTCCTCCAGCGAGACGAGGAGTTCCCCCACCCGGTCGAACTCGTCCTCCAGATCGGGTGGTTCGCAGCCGAGCGTACGACAGGCGTCCACCACGGCGAGCGCCAGGTCGTGCCCGATGTGCGCGTTGATGCCCGCCAGCGCGAACTGCAGCGGCCGTACCCCGGGATGGCGGCGCAGCTGGAACAGCGGACGCCAGCAGGCGGGTGGCCGGCGGTCCCCGGCCGACGCGTCGACCGCCGTCAGATACCGCTCGGCGAACCGCACGTCCAGCGCGGTCGCCGCCCGTGGGTCCGGGAACTCCCCGGCGTTCAGGCGCCGGTCGATCTCCTCGGTGACGGTGAGGTAGACGCGGTTGAACACGGCGACACCGTCCCGCTCGGGCAGCGCCGCGTCGAGGGCGCGCATCCGTAAGACGACCGTGTCGACCGGAGTGGTGAAGTGTTCCAACTGCGTCATGGGGGAAGGGTCCCAGCCCTGGGCCGACGGGCGTGCCGACCGGCCCGGTGCTTCGCCGGAACGGGGGAACGGACGGCGAGCCGCGGATGCGAGGGGGGAACGGCACCGTGTCAGGCTTACGTACCCGGCGTCTTGCCGAGCGCCGGGCAGCGCGCAGGCGTGCCGTGCGGCGCGGCGTGATGGTCGCGGCGGCTTCGGTGGTGACCCTGGTCGGCTCGGTCACCGGGACCGTCGCCGCGCTCGGCTCCGGCCACGGCACCGGCCGGCCCCGTACCGAGGTGGCCCGCCCGCCGGTCCTGGCATCCGCGCCGGGGCCGTCCACCCCGTCGCCGAGCGAGCCCGCCGCGGGCAGGCCGACGCCGGCTCCACCGAGCCGGACACCCACCCTCATACCCCGGCCCACTCCCACCGCCGCCCCCACGCCGACCGGCCGGAAGCAGCGCACCGGCCCCGTGTCGCCCTTCCTCTACCGCCACCCCGGCTCCCAGGTGCTGGACTGGGTCCGCGCCCACCCCGGCGACCCGCGCACCGCCGTCATCGCCTCCCGGATCGCCGACCGGCCGGCCGCGGTGTGGTTCACCGACCCGGACCCGGACGCCGTCACCGCCGGGGTGCGCACGGTCACCGCGGACGCGACGGCTCGGGGCGCAGTCCCGGTGCTCGTGCCGTACGCGATTCCCGACCGCGACTGCGGCGGCGCCTCCGCGGGCGGCGCGCCGGACCTCGTGGCCTACGACGCCTGGATCGACGCCTTCGCGCGGGGGCTGGGCCGGGGCGAGGTGATCGTCGTCCTGGAGCCGGACTCGATCGCCCAGTCCGGCTGTCTGCCGGAGACCGTTCGCGCGGCCAGGTTCGCCTCGCTGGCCCGCGCCGGCCGGGTGCTGAAGGCCGCCGATCCGCGGGCGCGCGTCTACTACGACGCCGGCCACTCCGGCTGGAACCCGCCGGCCGAGCAGGCCGCCCTGCTGCGACGGGCGGGAGCGGCGGCCGCGGACGGTGTCTTCAGCAACGTCTCCAACTTCCGCACCACGGCCGACGAGATCACCTACGACCGTCAGGTCCTCGACGCGCTCGCCGGCCCGCCGAGCCTCGGAGCGGTGATCGACACCAGCCGCAACGGCAACGGCGCCCCGCCGGACGGCCGGTGGTGCGACCCGGCCGGCCGGAAGCTCGGCCGGGCCCCGACCCTGGACACCGGTGAGCCGCGGATCGACGCCTACCTGTGGGTCAAACTGCCGGGGGAGTCCGACGGCTGCCGGGGCGCGGCCGGCACGTTCACCCCGTCGTACGCCTACGACTTGGCGCGCGGAGACTCCTGAGCGTCGTAGGCGGAGGTGCCCTCGTCCAGCAGGGGCTCATGCGTCTTCAGATGCGCCGGGGCGAAGGCGCGCAGCGCGTGGTAGCCGGTGATGACGACCAGGGTGCCGAGGGCGATGCCGCTGAGCGAGAAGGTGCTGGCGAACTTCATGCTCACGTTGCCGACGCCGATGATGATGCCCGCGGCGGCCGGCACCAGGTTCAGCGGGTTGCGCAGGTCGACCCTGGCGTTGAGCCAGATCTGGGCGCCGAGCAGGCCGATCATGCCGTAGAGGATCACGGTGATGCCGCCGAGGACACCGCCGGGGATCGCGGCCACGACCGCGCCGAACTTCGGGCAGACACCGAAGAGCAGGGCGAAACCGGCGGCGGCCCAGTAGGCGGCGGTGGAGTAGACGCGGGTGGCGGCCATCACGCCGATGTTCTCGGAGTAGGTGGTGTTCGGCGGGCCGCCCACCGCGGTGGACAGCACGGACGCGACGCCGTCCGCCGAGATCGCCGTACCGAGCTTGTCGTCCAGCGGGTCGCCGGTCATCTCGCCGACCGCCTTGACGTGGCCCGCGTTCTCGGCGACCAGGGCGATGACGACGGGCAGCGCCACCAGGACCGCCGACCACTGGAAGGACGGCCCGTGGAAGTGCGGCAGGCCGATCCAGTCGGCCTTGGAGACACCGGAGAGGTCGAGCCGCCAGTGGTCGGTGACCTTGCCGCTCGGGCTCATGGAGTGGATCTTGCCGAAGATCCGGTCGAAGGCCCAGGAGACGCCGTAGCCGAAGACCAGTCCGAGGAAGATCGCGATCCGGGACCAGAAGCCCCGCAGGCAGACCACGGCCAGGCCCGTGAACAGCATGACCAGCAGGGCCGTCCACTGGTCCTGCGGCCAGTAGGTGGTGGCGGTCACCGGGGCGAGGTTGAAGCCGATCAGCATGACGACCGCACCGGTGACGATCGGTGGCATGGCCGCGTGGATGATCCGCGCGCCGAAGCGCTGCACGGCGAGGCCCACCAGGAACAGCACCACGCCGACGACCAGGACCGCGCCGGTCACGGTGGCGCTCGTACCGCCCTGTGCGCGGATGACGGCGGCCACGCCCACGAAGGACAGGGAGCAGCCCAGATAGCTCGGCACCCGGCCGCGGGTCGCCAGCAGGAAGATCACGGTCGCGACACCGGACATCATGATCGCGAGGTTGGGGTCCAGGCCCATCAGTACCGGGGCGACGAAGGACGCGCCGAACATGGCGACCACGTGCTGGGCGCCCAGGCCCACCGTTCGGGGCCAGGAGAGCCGTTCGTCGGGGCGTACCACCGCTCCGGGTGCGGGCGTGCGCCCGTCACCGTGCAGTTTCCAGCGCACGCCGAGATCCATGGTGGGGTTTCGCTTTCTTACGTACGTGAAGACGGTCCGAACCATTGTCACGGGTAACGAGCGGTTCTACGCTCGCACGGTCCTACTCATGAACTGGGTTCACATATCTGATCATCGAGAGATCGGAGTGCTTGATGAGGGGAAGATCCCGTGCGGCCGTGCTGCTCGCCGCGGTGGCCACGTTCGGGGCCACGCTCGTGCCGGCCGCGCACGCCGCGGCCAAGGAGCCGAAGACCGTCGTCCTGGACGGCACCCGCCTCCAGCAGACCCGCGCCCGCCTGGGCTACGACCCGCGGCTGCGGCGTGCGCTTCAGGACCTGACCGCCCGCGCCGACACCTGGCTGGCCCAGGGCCCCTGGACGGTCGTCGACAAGCCGAGGCCGGCGCCCGGCGGCGACGTCCACGAGTACCTGAGCCAGGCCCCCTACTGGTGGCCCACGACCACCCCCACCGCCGACAACCCCTGGGGCTGCCCGTACGTCCAGCGGGACGGGCAGCGCAACCCCGAGGTCGACAGCGGAACGGACCGGCAGGACGTCGAGAAGGTCTTCGACTCGACCTACGACCTCTCGCTCGCCTGGTACTACACCGGCAACCGTGCCTACGCCGTCAAGGCCGGGCAGATCCTGCGCACCTGGTTCCTCGACCCCGCCACCCGGATGAACCCGGACCTGGACCACGCCCAGTTCATCCCGTGCAAGTACGACGGCCGGGCCATCGGCATCATCGACTTCTCGCAGTCGTACACCAGCGTCCTCGACGCCCAGGCGCTCCTGGCCACCGGGGCGCCCGGCTGGAGCGCCGAGGACCGCACCGCGATGGGCAGGTGGAACACGGACTTCCTGGACTGGCTGAGGAACAGCGCCTTCGGCAAGGAGGAGGGCGCGGCCGCCAACAACCACGGCACCTTCTACGACATGCAGCTCGCCGCCCTCGCCTGCGCCACCGGCGACACCGCCCTGGCCCGGCGGACCGTGCTGGACGCGCGTGGCAAGCGGATCGACCCGCAGATCGCGGGCGACGGCAGCCAGCCGCAGGAACTCGCCCGGACCAGGAGCTGGCACTACTCCACCTTCGACCTGGTCGCCTACACCCGGCTCGAGGCCATCGGCCGGCACGTGGGTGTGAACCTGTGGTCCTACCGGGGGCCGGGCGGGCAGAGCCTGTTCAAGGCGGTCGACTATCTGCTGCCGGCCGCGACCGGGGCCGCCGCGTGGTCGCATCCGGAGCTGGAGTACCACCGGTACGCCGCCAGTGACGTCGTGCACGCGGCGGCCGACGCCGGTGACGCGGCTGCCGAGGCGGCCGTGCCGAAGCTCCAGGAGCCGCCCGGGGGAGACTTGTGGGCGCTGCGGCCCGCCGCCGAGCAACTGGACTCCATCGTCGGCTGACGGGTGCCAGCAGGGGCTCCTGAGCGGTCGCTTAGTATGAATCGTCAACATCAGCGATGTTCAGGAGCCCCTCCCGTGACCGCCGAAGCCCCGATCGCGCCCGCCGTCGCCTACGGCCGGCTGATCCCCGTCACCGTCCACTTCGACGACCTCGACGCCCTGGGACTCCTGCACAACGCCCGCTACCCGCTGATGGTCGAGCGCGCCTGGACCGAGCTGTGGAACGAGCACGGCGTCCGCTTCGACGGCGACTGGCATGCGGCCGGCGACGCCTGCAACGCGGTCCGCGAGCTGCGTATCGGCTACGAGGCGCCGGTGACCCGCCCCGGCACCTACGCCGTCCACCTCTGGCTGGAACGGCTCGGGACCACCGGACTGACCTACGGCTTCCGGTTCTGCTCGGCCGACGGCACCCGGACCTACGCCCAGGGAGCCCGGGTGCTGGTCCGGCTGGACGCCACGACCCTGCGGCCCACGCCGTGGACCGACGCCTTCAGGGCCGTGGGCCGGGAACTGCTGCGGCCTGCGGACTGACCTCCTCGCGGCCGCCGGGTCCGGCGGTGCGCAGCACGCCCGCGCACACCACGAGCCCGCACGCCAGCGCCGTCACCACGCAGAACGACACCACCAGGCTGGTCGCCTGCGCCACCCCGCCGATCAGGCTCGGCGCGATCAGCCCCGAGGTGTAGGTGATCGTCGCCACGCCCGCTATGGCCTGGCTCGGGTTCGGCCCGGCGTGCCCGGCCGCCGCGAAGCACAGCGGGACGACCACCGCGATGCCGAGCCCCATCAGTGCGAACCCGGCCATCGCCACCGCCGGCCGGCCGGCGAGAACGATCAACAGCCCGCCCAGCACGGCCAGGACGCCGCCGGCGCGGACGGTGCGGACCGCGCCGTACCGGTTCACCATCGCGTCCCCGGCGATGCGGGCCACCGCCATCGTCAGCATGAAGCCGGTCGTGCAGGCCGCCGCCACCGCGGCCGAACTGCCCAGCCGGTCCCGCAGGAACACCGCCGACCAGTCCAGGCTCGCGCCCTCCGCGAAGACCGCGCAGAAGCCGACCGTGCCGATCAGCAGTGCCGAGCGCGGCGGCAGCGCGAACCGCGGCGGCGGCTCCTCGTCGTCGGCCGGCTGCAGGTCCAGCACCCAGGTGCAGGCCACCAGGCCGAGCACGGTGAGCACGGCCGCGGAGAGCGCGAAGTGCAGTCGGGCGTCCGAGCCGAGGTGCGCCGCGAGCGTGCCGGCCGCCGAGCCCGTCAGGGCACCCGCGCTCCACATGCCGTGCAGCCCCGCCATGATCGACTTGCGGAGCAGCCGCTCGACCTCGACGCCGAGCGCGTTCATCGCCACGTCGGCCATGCCCGCGCTCGCCCCGTACGCGAACATCGCCAGGCACAGGGTGTACAGGTTCGGCGCGAGGGACGGCAGCACCAGGCAGAGCGTCCACAGCGCGAGCAGCCCGCGCAGGGCCGTACGGCTGCCGAAGCGGTGGCTGATCCGGCCCGCCAGCGGCATCGCGCACGAGGCGCCGAACGCCGTGAAGGCCAGTGCGAAGCCCAACTGGCCCGCGCCCAGCGAGGCGTGGTCCTGGATCCACGGCACCCGTGTGGCGAACGTGCCGGTCACGGCGCCGTGCACGGCGAACACGGCCGCCACGGCGTACCGGGCGCGCCTCACCTCGTCGCGCGCGAAGCCCACGTCACCCATGTTCCGTTCCCTCCCCACGGTCGCCCTTGCGGCACGCGCCGTAAACTATCAGGGACCCTGCCTGATAGATAGACGGTTCTACGGCCACCGTCGGCGTTCCCCGGCGCGTGGATCTGGGAGGATTCCCGCCATGCCTGCATCACCCAGCACCGCCCGGGCCATCAACGACCGCTTGGCCCTGCGGCTGTTGCAGCAGCAAGGCCCGCTCACGGCAGGGCAGTTGAAGCAGCTGACAGGTCTGTCCCGGCCCACGGTCGCCGACCTCGTGGAACGGCTCACCGCCGCCGGACTGATCACCGTCGTCGGCGAGGCCGGCGAACAGCGCCGCGGCCCCAACGCCCGGCTGTACGGCATCGTCGCCGACCGGGCCCACCTGGCCGCGCTCGACGTCCGCACCGGGGGCGTCTTCGTGCTCGTCTCCGACCTGGTCGGACGGGTCCTCGCCGAGGCGTCCGTGCCGATCGGCGGGGACACCGGGACCGGACCCGCCGTGGAACAGGCGGTGGCCACGGTGGAGCGGACCGCGAAGGAGGCCGGGGCGGACCGGCTGCACACCGTCGGCATCGGCGCGCCCGGGCTCGTCGACCCGGCCACCGGCGATCTCCGTGACTCCGGTGGACTGCCCGCCTGGCACCGCAGCCTGGCCGCCGCCCTGCAGGAACGGCTGTCCGGGGCCCGCGTCACCGTGGAGAACGAGACCAACCTCGCCGCCCTGGCCGAACAGCGCGAGGGCGCCGCCCGGGACCGGGAGACCTTCGTCCTGCTCTGGCTGGGCCATGGCGTCGGCGCGGCGGTCGTCCTCGACGGCACGCTCCGCCGCGGCGCCTCGGGCGGCACGGGCGAGATCGGCTTCCTGCCGGTCCCGGGCACCACCTCACTGCCCTCCGCCGGTGACTGCGACGGAGGCTTCCACTCGCTGGCCGGCGCGGCGGCGATCGGTGCCCTGGCGGCCGACTGCGGCCTGCCGGTACCGGCCGCGATGGACGGACCGGGCGCGGCGGAGGTGCTGCGGGCGGCCGTGGCGGAGCTGGCCGGGCAGGAGAGCGGTTCGGCTGCGGTCCCGGCGGGGGAGCCGGGTACGCCTCGGCCGGAGGAGGAGAGCGCGGCAGGCACGGCCCCTCCGAAAGCGGCACGGCCCGCGGGCCGGTTCCTGCACGCCCTGGCCGACCGGATCGCCCTCGGCGCCGCGTCCGTGGTGGCGGTGCTCGACCCCGGTTGCGTGGTGCTCGGCGGGGAAGCCGGGCAGGCCGGCGGCGCGGTGCTCGCCGGACTGGTCCAGGACCGGCTCCGCCGGATGTCGCCCCTGCTCACCGAGGTCCGGGCGAGCACCCTCGGTGGCGCGGCGGTGCTGCGCGGAGCCCTCCTGACGGCCCGGGACCGCGCCCAGGAGGAACTGTTCGCGCGGCCCTAGCCCGGTGCGGCCGGCGAACCGGATCGCCGCGCGCCCGCCGACGGACGCGACTCCTCCCGGCGCCGGTCGACCGGTCTCCGTCCCGATGGGGCGCCCGGTCACCCCCCTCTCCGTATCATCTGCCGAGCTGGATCGCCTGGGCCGTGCCCGCCGATGGATGTGATTGCCGCGGCGCCGGTCGACGGGTCCTCGTCCGGAAGGGGTGCTTCCGGTCGCCCGCTTCTCTGGATCGGCTGTCGAGCTGGATCGCCTGGGCCGTGCCCGCCGGCGGACGCGACTGCTCCCGGCGCCGGTCGACCGGTCTCCGTCCCGAGGGCGCCCGGTCACCTGCCTCTTTGGATCGGCTGCCGAACTGGATCGCCCTGGGCCGCGTGCCCGCCGGCGGACGCGACCACCCCCGGCGCCGGTCGACCGGTCCCCGACCCGAAGAGGCGCCCGGTCACCCGACTCTCTGTGTCAGCCGCCGAACCGCCGCCCCAGATACTCCTCGAACGTGGTCTTCCCCACGGCCTGTTCCGGCGCCAGCAGTCCGCCCGCGCGGGCGGCGCGATAGGTTCCGCCGAACAGCGGAACCCGCCCGACCGCCCGGCGCCGGCCGGTCGCGCGGAGGTAGGAGCGGGCCAGGGATTCCAGGGTCCGCACCTCGGGGCCGCCCATGTCCGCCACCCGCCCGGCCGGAGGCGCGAGCGCCAGCCCGGCCAGACGGTCCGCGACTTCCTCCACCTCCACCGGCTGGTCCTGCACGCCGGCCGGGACCAGCAGCACGGGCGCCTTGGCCAGCCCGCCCAGGACCGAGACCAGCAGGTCGTGGAACTGGGTCGCGCGCAGGACGGTCCAGCCGAGCCCGGACGTCTCGATCTGCCGCTCCACGGCCAGCTTGCTCTTGTAGTAGCCGAGCGGCACCCGGTCGACACCGACGATGGAGATGTAGACCAGATGCCCCACCCCGGCCCGCCGCGCCGCCGCGATCAGCTGTTCGGCCGCCTCCTCGTCCCCGCCCCGCGGGCTGCTCGCGCAGTGCACCACGGTCTCCACGCCGGCGAGCGCCGCGTCGAGGCCACTGCCGCCCAAGCGCAGATCGACGGCGTACGGCCGCGCGTGCCGGCTGAGCACCCGCACCTCGTGTCCGTCCGCCCGCAGCCGCGCCGTCACGCACCGGCCGAGCGTGCCGGTGCCGCCGGTCACCAGGATCGTGGTCATGCCGTACCTGTCCCTCCGGACTCGGGGCGCCCCCGGTCGGGGCACCCTCCTCCGGATGAGACCGGGCGCGCCTCCGTAAACGTGACATGCCTCGGTGGCCCCGCCCGGCCGACGGCAGTTGGTGGCGGTCCGGCGGCGGGCAAGGGCCGTCGTCACCGCCGCCGGACCCGTCCGCACCCTAAAAGGACTAGACCAGTATGGTCAATGGGTCCGGACCAGGGTCAATCCGCCCTGCTCTCCCGGCAGTTGTGCGGGGTGACTGCGCCGCGCAAGAGGGGAGACACGCGCTGTGAGGGAGCCCACACTCCGCACCTGTCTGAACGGTCATCCGGCGTGGCACACTGGCCCTGTACCAGAAGCAGCGCACTCCGGGGTCGGTGAAAGTCCGAACCGGCGGTTACAGTCCGCGACCCGGCCGCTTCCAGCGGCCGGTTGACCAGGTGAAATTCCTGGACCGACGGTTAAAGTCCGGATGGGAGGCAGTGCGCGGCGGGCGGGCATGCGTTTTCCGTGTGCGCGCCGCCGTATCGGGACTCGTCCGTGCGCGGACGTGTCTCCTGTCGGCGACGCCTCCGGTGTGTGCTCACCCGTGACTCTGTCGTCATCGACAGGCCCCGGAGTCCGTGCCCGAAGAGGCAGGAGGACCCGGGAAGTGTTCACCGGAATCGTCGAAGAGCTGGGTGAGGTCACCGCCGTCGAGAACCTCGGCGACGCCTCCCGTTTCCGGCTCCGCGGCCCCGTCGTGACCAAGGGCGCCCAGCACGGCGACTCCATCGCCGTGAACGGCGTCTGTCTCACCGTCGTGGAGCACGAGGGCGACGAGTTCACCGCCGACGTCATGGCCGAGACCCTGAACCGCTCCAGCCTCGGCGCGCTCGCCGTCGGCTCCCGGGTCAACCTCGAACGCCCCACCGCCGTGGGCGCGCGCCTCGGCGGGCACATCGTGCAGGGCCACGTCGACGGCACAGGCCGGGTACTGGAGCGCAAGCCCTCCGAGAACTGGGAGATCGTCAAGGTCTCGCTGCCCGCGGACCTCTCCCGCTACGTCGTCGAGAAGGGCTCCATCACCGTCGACGGCATCAGCCTGACGGTCGTGGAGGCCGGCCCGGACCACTTCACGGTCAGCCTCATCCCGACCACGCTCGACCTGACCACGCTCGGCCACAAGCAGCCCGGCGACCCGGTCAACCTCGAGGTCGACGTCATCGCCAAGTACGTCGAGCGGCTCCTCGGCGACCGCGCCCAGGGAGCCACCCGGTGAACTGGATGAACTCCGAGGCCTTCACCCTCTTCGGCCAGCGCATCATCTGGTCGGACATGGTCGGCAACATCCTCGGCCTGATCACCCTCGCCCTCGGCTGGCGCCGCTCCCTGTGGACCTGGCCCGTGCAGTTCCTGTCCGGCCTCGTCCTCTTCGTCGCCTTCTACGGCCACCTGACCGGCAGCGCCGGCAAGCAGGCCGTCGTCATGGCCGTCGCCCTGTACGGCTGGTGGCAGTGGCAGCGCAACCGGCGCCGGTCCGCGGACGGCCACATCGCCCCGCGGTTCGCCACCTGGCGCGAGCGTGCGGCGATGCTCGGCGCGGCCGCCGCCGGCACGGTCGCCGTCGCCCTGCTCTTCACGGCCTACCCGTCCCTGTCCTGGGACCCCTGGCCCGACGCCTACATCTTCGTCGGCACCATCGTCGCCATGTACGCCCAGGCCAAGGGCATGGTCGAGTTCTGGATCGCCTGGCTGCTCGTCGACCTCGTCGGCGTGCCCCTCAACTTCGCCAACCGCTACGCCTTCTCCGGCTTCGTCTACGTCATCTACGGCGCGCTCGTCCTGTGGGGCATGCGCGACTGGTGGCTGCGCTCCCGCCGGACCGCGCAGCCGGTCCTGGAAGGAGCACCGGCATGAGCACGGCCCCCATCCTCTACAACGCCGAGGACATCGAGGACTTCACGCTCGACCCCGTCGAACAGGCCATCGCCGACATCGCGGCCGGCCGCCCGATCGTGGTCGTGGACGACGAGGACCGGGAGAACGAGGGCGACCTCGTCATCGCCGCCGAGAAGGTGACGCCCGAGATCGTCGCCTTCATGATGAGCGAGTGCCGCGGCCTGATCTGCGCTCCCATGGAGCCCGAGGAGCTGGACCGGCTCCAGCTCCCGCAGATGGTCCAGGACAACACCGAGTCGATGAAGACCGCGTTCACCGTCTCCGTGGACGCCTCCGCCGCCCACGGTGTGAGCACCGGCATCTCGGCCGCCGACCGCGCGACGACGCTCCAGCTGCTCGCGAGCGGTACGGCCGAGCCGACGGACTTCGTCCGCCCCGGCCATGTCTTCCCGCTGCGCGCCAGGCCCGGCGGCGTCCTCGTCCGCGACGGCCACACCGAGGCCGCGGTCGACCTGGCCCGGCTCGCCGGGCTCCGCCCGGCCGGGGCCATCGTCGAGATCGCCGGCGAGGACGGCCGTATGCTCCGCCTGCCCGAGCTGATCCCGTTCGCCCGCAAGCACGGGCTGACGATCATCTCCATCGAGGACCTGATCGCCTACCGCCGCAGCAGCGAGCCGACGGTCCGCCGTGAGGCCGAGACCCGCCTGCCCACCCGGCACGGCACCTTCCGGGCCTACGGCTACCGCTCCACCGTCGACGGCGTCGAGCACGTCGCCCTCGTCCACGGCGAGATCGGCGACGGCGAGGACGTCCTGGTCCGCGTCCACTCCGAATGCCTCACCGGTGACGTCTTCGGCTCCCTGCGCTGCGACTGCGGCCCCCAGCTGGACACCGCCCTGCGGCGCATCCAGGAGGAGGGCCGCGGCGTGGTGGTCTACCTGCGCGGCCACGAGGGACGCGGCATCGGCCTGCTGTCCAAGCTCCGGGCGTACGAACTCCAGGAACAGGGCCACGACACCCTCGACGCCAACCTGGAACTCGGCCTGCCCGCCGACGCCCGCGACTACGGCGCCGGCGCGCAGATCCTGGCGGACCTCGGCGTCCGCAGCGTGCGCCTGATGACCAACAACCCCGAGAAGACCGACGCGCTGCTGCGGCACGGCCTGAAGGTCGGCAGCCGGGAACCGATGCCGGTCCAGGCGGGCGAGCACAACCTCCGGTACCTGCGCACCAAGCGGGACCGGATGGGACACGACCTGCCCTGGCTGGACACGCCGGCCACGGCAGCCTGCGGCAACAAGTAAGCAAGAAGCACTGAGGAGAGACGTGAGCGGCAAGGGTGCACCGGAGCTGTCCGTACGCAATGCGAGCGACCTCAGGGTCGCCGTCATCGCGGCGCAGTGGCACGAGAAGGTGATGGACGGCCTGGTGAACGGCGCCCTGCGCGCCCTGCACGAACTGGGGATCGACGAACCGACCCTGATCCGGGTTCCCGGCAGCTTCGAACTGCCGGTCGCCGCCAAGGTACTGGCCGGACGCGGCTACGACGCCGTGGTCGCCCTCGGTGTCGTCATCCGCGGTGGCACCCCCCATTTCGACTACGTGTGCCAGGGCGTCACCCAGGGCCTCACCCAGGTCAGCATCGAGACCGGCGTCCCCGTCGGCTTCGGCGTGCTCACCTGCGACACCGAGGAGCAGGCCCTGGACCGGGCCGGCATCGAGGGCTCGAACGAGGACAAGGGACACGAGGCGGTGACGGCCGCCGTGGCGACCGCGGCCACGCTGCGCTCAGTATCTGAACCCTGGCACTAGGCAGACGCCCGAACCGCGTAGGGTGGGCACCACCATGTCCAAGAAGACGTTCGAGGAGCTCTTCACCGAGCTCCAGCAGAAGGCCGCCCACGGCGACCCCGCCACCTCCCGTACCGCCGAGCTGGTCGGCAAGGGCGTCCATGCCATCGGCAAGAAGGTCGTCGAAGAGGCCGCCGAGGTCTGGATGGCCGCCGAGTACGAGGGCAGGGAGGCGGCCGCCGAGGAGATCTCGCAGCTGCTGTACCACGTCCAGGTGATGATGGTCGCCCGCGGGATCTCCCTGGACGACGTCTACGCCCACCTGTGAGCCCGCCCGCCGTAACAGCCGTAGAAAACCCTTCACGCAAAGGAAGCCGACCTCATGCTGCGCATCGCCGTCCCCAACAAGGGTTCCCTGTCCGGCCCTGCGGGGGAGATGTTGCATGAGGCCGGCTACCAGCAGCGCCGTGAGTCCAAGGAGCTGCGGATCGTCGACCCGGTGAACGAGGTCGAGTTCTTCTACCTCCGCCCCCGCGACATCGCGATCTACGTCGCCTCCGGCCGCCTCGACGTGGGCATCACCGGCCGCGACCTGCTGATCGACTCCGGCGCCGACGCCGAGGAGATCCTGCCGCTCGGCTTCGCCCGCTCCACCTTCCGCTTCGCCGCCAAGCCCGGCACCGCAAACGGCGTCGAGGACCTCAAGGGCCGCACGGTCGCCACCTCGTACGAGGGCATCGTCGCGGGGCACCTCGCGGACAGCGGCGTCGACGCCTCCGTGGTCCACCTGGACGGCGCCGTGGAGACCGCCATCGAGCTGGGCGTCGCCGAGGTCATCGCCGACGTCGTGGAGACCGGCACCAGCCTGCGCAACGCCGGTCTGGAGGTCTTCGGCCAGCCGATCATGAAGTCCGAGGCCATCGTCATCCGCCGCACCGGCGCGGACGGCGAGGAACCGAAGGTCCAGCAGTTCCTGCGCCGCCTCCAGGGCGTCCTGGTCGCCCGGACCTACGTGATGATGGACTACGACTGCCGGGTCGAGCAGCTGGAGAAGGCCGTCGCGCTCACCCCCGGCCTGGAGTCCCCGACCGTCTCCCCGCTGCACAACGAGGGCTGGGTCGCGGTCCGCGCCATGGTCCCCGCCAAGGAGGCGCAGCGGATCATGGACGACCTCTACGCCATCGGCGCGCGCGCCATCCTCACCACGGCCATCCACGCCTGCCGCCTGTAAGGGGTACGCACCGCGATGTCCGACGCTCCCACCCTTCCCTCGCTTCCCGTCACCTTCCGGCCGGGTCACACCCGCGTGATCCTGCTCACCGCCGGTGTGGCGATCTTCCTGACCATCTCCGGGGTCGCCATGCTGCTGGAGCAGCTCGGCCCGGGCGAGCGGGCCAGCTTCGTCGTCACCGGAGCGCTGATCTTCTGGGTGCTCGCCCAGCTGGCCCGGGTGAAAGTCGTCGCCGACGAATCCGGCGTCACCGTGGTGAACATCGCCAGCAAGCGGCGCCTGGACTGGGCGGAGATCCTCCAGGTGAACCTCCGTCCGGGCGATCCGTGGGTCTTCCTCAACCTCAGCGACGGCACCAGCCTGCCCGCGCTCGGCATCCAGCCGGGCCTCGCCAAGCAGCGCGCCATAGCCGACGCGCAGGCCCTGAGGGCCCTCGCCGAAGCCCGCTCCCCGGCCCATCCGGCGGAAGATCAGGGCTGACTCGGGGGCGCCCACCCTGCCCGAGTGGGCCCTGTCTTGATTAATCTGGTGACGGAGGCCTGTTCGCTGCGCCTCCACCCCTGCGTGCCAACCGGTGCACAGGGGTTCCTGCTACCCGAGGAGTGACTCCCTCCAGCGATGGACGGATCGTCCTGTAGTACCTGCGCCGCCCCGACCCGACATACCGGGAAGGCGGTGGCAGCGTGACCACCCCCCTGCTGCTCCTCGGAGCGGCTTTCCTGCTGATCCTCGCCAACGGCTTCTTCGTGGCCGCCGAGTTCGGCCTGGTGACCGTCGAGTCGACGGACGCCGAGAAGGCCGCCGCCGAGGGCGACCGCCGGGCCCGCAGGGTCGCGGAGTCGCTCAGGGAGCTGTCCTTCCAGCTCTCCGGCACCCAGCTCGGCATCACCATCACCTCCCTGGTCGTCGGCATGCTCGCCGAACCGGCTCTGGCCCGGCTGCTGCACGGCCCGTTCGCCGCCCTCGGCATCCCGGGCGGTGCCGTCTCCGGCGTCGCCGTGGTCGTCGGCATGCTGCTGGCCTCCGCGATCCAGATGGTGATCGGCGAACTCGTGCCCAAGAACTGGGCGGTGTCCAAGCCGCTGCAGGTCGCGCGGTTCGTGGCCGGCCCGCAGCACCACTTCTCCCGCCTGTTCCGCCCGGTGATCGCCGCGCTCAACACGGTCGCCAACCGGCTGGTGCGCGCGCTCGGCGTCGAACCCGCCGACGAGCTGGCCTCCGCCCGCACTCCGGGGGAACTCGTCTCCCTGGCCCGGCACTCCGCCCAGGCCGGAGCCCTGGAACAGGACACGGCCGACCTGTTCGTGCGCACCCTCTCCCTGGGCGAGCTGACCGCGCAGCACGTCATGACCCCGCGCGTGAAGGTCAGCGCCCTGCAGGACTCGGCCACCGCCGAGGACGTCGTCAACCTCACCCGGGCCACCGGCCTGTCCCGCTTCCCCGTCTACCGGGAGAAGATCGACGAGATCGTCGGCATGGCCCACCTCAAGGACGCGCTGGCGATTCCCGTGCACGACCGGCTGCGCACGCCGGTCAGCCGTATCGCCCGCAAGGCGCTCCTCGTCCCGGAGACCCTGCCCGTCCAGCCGCTCCTCGCCCGGCTCCGCTCCGAGCAGCCCATCGCGGTCGTCGTCGACGAGTACGGCGGCACGGCCGGCGTGGTCACCCTGGAGGACATCGTCGAGGAACTCGTCGGCGAGGTCCGTGACGAGCACGACGCCAAGGACATGCCGGAGCTGGCCCCCGCCGCGCCCGAGGACGGCAGGCCCGCCTGGGACGTGGACGGCAGCTGCCGCGTCGACATCCTGCTGCGCATAGGCCTCGACGTGCCCGAGGGGCCGTACGAGACGGTCGCCGGACTGGTCGCCGACCTGCTCGGCCGGATCCCGGCCCCCGGCGACCGGGCCGAACTGCCCGGCTGGCGGCTCTCCGTCCGCCAGGTCGGCCACTACCGCGCCGAACGGGTCCGCCTGGTCAGGACCGCCCCGGCGGCGCACATGATGGAGGCCGCCCGATGAGCGTCCTCCAACTGGTCTTCGCCGCGCTGCTCGTGCTCGCCAACGGCTTCTTCGTCGGCGCCGAGTTCGCGCTGGTCTCCGTGCGCCGCAGCCAGATCGAACCGCTCGGCACCGCCCGGGCCCGCCAGGTCCTGTACGGCCTGGAGCGGCTGCCGCAGATGATGGCCGCGGCCCAGTTCGGCATCACCGTGTGCTCCCTGACGCTGGGCGCGGTGGCCGAGCCGACCGTGGCACATCTGCTGGAACCGGTGTTCGAGGCGGTGCATCTGCCGGACGGCATGGTCCATCCGCTCGGCTATGTGATCGCGTTGGCGGCGGTGGTCTTCTTCCACCTGGTCATCGGCGAGATGGTGCCGAAGAACCTGGCGATGGCGGCCCCCGAGAAGGCGGCGCTCTGGCTGAGCCCGGGCCTGGTCTACTTCGCCCGGCTGTGCAAGCCGATCACGGTGTCCCTCGGCGCCTGCGCCCAGGCGATCCTGCGCCTCTTCCGGGTCGAGCCCAAGGACGAGGTGGAGGCGGTGGTCACCAGCGAGCAGCTCAACCGTCTGCTGGAGGACTCCGGCCAGGCGGGCCTGCTCGACCCCGAGGAGCGGGAACGGCTGGAGGACGCGCTGGAACTGGGCTCCCGCCCGGTGACCGACGTCCTGCTGCGCCGGGAGTCCCTGGTCACCGTGAACCCTGCGGTCACCCCGGGACGGATCGTCGAGCTGACGGCCCGCACGGGGTACTCCCGCTTCCCGGTCGCCGCCACGGACAAGGGCCCCTTCATGGGGTATGTGCACGTCAAGGACGTCCTGGACCTGGAGGACTCCGACCGTGCGGTGCCGCAGCACGTGTGGCGCCCGATGGCCACCCTGCGGGCCGAGCTGCCGCTCGACGACGCGCTGACCGTGATGCGCCGGGCGGCGACGCATCTGGCCCAGGTGGCGGATGCGTCCGGCAAGGTGCTGGGTCTGGTGGCCCTGGAGGACGTCCTGGAGATGCTGGTGGGCGAGGTCCGCGACCCGGCGCACCGGGAGATGCCGGAACCGCGGCTGAGCGGGGAGCCGGAAGAGGTACTCGCCACCTAGCTCAGGCCGTTGCGGGGAGCTGTGCGGCCGCGGGGGTGTGTCGTGGCCGCGCGGTTCCCCGCACCCCTTCGCGGCGCCCTACATGCCCGACGGATCGTGCGGCCCCCGCCCCGACAGGACCTCTCCGTACGCCTGCATCAGGTCCGGCAGCCGCAGCGTCGCCAGGTCCTCCCGGGACAGGGAATCCGCGTACGTCGATAGCCGCAGATCCCGGTACGCGCAGCTCTTCTCGTACAGCGTCCGCAGGAACCGCCCGTTGCCCAGCTCGTCGATCCAGCCCTGGTCGACCACGTGCCCCGCGATCGAGCGCAGCTCCTCCAGCGCCTCCTCGTCCCACACGTCCCCGTTCTCCGCCGCGAGTACCCTGCCGATCTCGGTGAGTTCCAGCGGCCGGTAGGAGGGGAAGTCCACCCGGCTCGTGAAACGGGACGACAGCCCGGGGTTCGCCGCCAGCAGCCGGTCCATGCCCTCCGGGTAGCCGGCGAGGATCACCACGAGATGGTCCCGGTTGTCCTCGGCCCGCTTCAGCAGCACCTGCAAGGCCTCGTCGCCGTACGCGTCCCCCTTGCCGTAACCCGAGTTGGACAGCGAGTACGCCTCGTCCACGAACAGCACCCCGCCGATCGCGGAGTCGATCAGCTCGTTGGCCTTCACGGCCGTCTGCCCGAGGTACTCGCCGACCAGATCGGCCCGCTGGGCCTCGACCAGGTGGTCACCGCCGAGCAGCCCGAGGGCGTAGAAGACCCGGCCGAGGATCCGGGCCACGGTGGTCTTCCCGGTCCCCGACGGCCCCGAGAAGACGAAATGCCGTTTCGGCGGCTGCACCGGCAGTCCCTGCCCGGCCCGCAGCCGGGCCATGTTCAACTGCGCGGACAACGCCTTGACCTGGCGCTTCACCGGTTCCAGACCCACCATGCGCTCCAGTTCCGCGAGCGCCTCCTCAAGGAGCGCGGGATCGGTCGGACCGGCCGGGATCGGCGACGAGGAGACACCCGTCTTCAGCCGCACCGCCGGATCGGTCACCGAGGGCAGGGGCCCGGTCGGCAGATCGGGCTCCGGCAGCCGCAGATCACGGCCCTCGGCGCCGAAGACGGGGTCGTACGCGTCCGGCCCGTCCACGCTGTCCTGCCCGGCCCCCGTCAGGGTGATCGCGGCGAGGTCGGTAGCGTCGTCGTACCCGTCGCCCTCGGCGATCGCCGCGAGCCGCGCCGAGGTGTCCATGAACGCCGGGTCGACGCGGTGCACCGCACGGTACAGGGGGAGCGCGGCGGCGCTGCGGCCCGTGCCCTCGTGCGCCCGGGCCAGCCAGTAGCGCAGCTCCTTGCGCTGGGGCTGCTCGCTGCGGCAGCGCATCAGCGCCGCCGACAGCAGGGGTTCGGCTTGTCCGTACGTCTCCAGCCGGACCCGGGCCATGCCGCCGAAGAGTCCGGCCTCGATGCCGAGCATGGGATCGTCCAGCAGCGGGTCGGTGTGCCGCACCAGCTGCTCCCAGTCCTTGACCAGATAGGCGCGGCACGCGTGCAGGAAGCGGACCTGGGGGTCGGTGTCGACCGGGGGCAGCCCGGCGAGGGCCCGGTCCAGCTCGGGCACATGCCGGCCGTCCAGCCAGTGCGAGGCGTGCGCCAGCAGCAGATCGCGCGGGCTCTCCAGCACCGGCTGGACCCACCAGCCCAGCCAGTACCAGGAGTTGAGGGTCCGGCGGTGCCGGGCGCGCTGTTCGCCGAAGCGGTCGCGGTGCCGGTACATCCTGAGCAGCGCGGTCGTCGTGTCGACCCGGAGCGCGTGCAGCCCGAGCCAGCCGTCGGCCATCCCCGGGTCCATCCGCACCGCGATGCGGAACTCCTCCTCCGCCTGCGGATAGGCGCCCATCGTGTAGGCGTCCACCCCGCGCAGCCAGGCCAGGTCGGCCGGGGCCTCGGGGCCCTGCGTGCCGAAGTCCATCCCGTCCCCCCACAGACCGTGCCCCCGTGGTTCACCACCGGGCAGTCGCCCGACGGCCGCCGCAGTCGAACCGCCGTGCCGCGGACCGGAGTTGCCGGTGCGCGAGGCAGCCTCGAAGGTCGCACCGAGGGCATCGTACCCGCGCGATGACCGCGTGCCGAAGGGTGCCGCGCAGGCCGTTCGACGAGGTGGGAGCAGACGGGGCGCACAGTCTTTCGTGACCGACGGTGAGCGGATCGGTGCTCGGGGCGCCCGGAAAATCGTCCGCGGGCAGAACGAAGCCCCCGATCACGGGGGAACAACCGGGGGCTTCGCGTCTGGGGGCGGCGCCGATTGCCGCACATTGAGAACGTAAGTCCTGTACGGGCCCCCGGTCAAGCCGAGTTGAGGCCTTCGGGGAAGTTCCTCCGTACGGGTCTTCACGGTTTCACCACAATGACGACGGCCCGTTACTCTGGGTCACGCTTTGGTCCGGTCCACGGGTTGACGCGGGCCCCGGCAGTACCTCGTACCCCTCCGGCGTCTGTCGCACCAGGAGATCGGCATGGGGGCGAGAGGGGTCCTCGGCGAAGTGCGCGTGCTCCGCCTTCACCCAGCCGTCCCAGAACTCCCGCTGCTCCGCCCCGTCCCGCCGCCGGCCGCGCGCCCAGGACTCCTGTCGGGGCAGCTCCATCCACAGCAGCAGGGCCAGGTGCGGGCGCAGTGCCCGGCGCCCGGCCCCCACGCCCTCGACGAGGACCACGGGCGCCGCGGGCAGGGGGAGCGGCGCGGTGAACGTACGGGCCTGCCAGTCGTACGGCGTGTAGTGCGCGCTCTCGCCGCGGGCGAGCGGCCGGATCACCTGGGCCATGAGCCGGTCGGTCCACTCGAAGAGCTGCTCGTGGCTGGCGATGTCGTCGAGGTGCAGCACCGGAGCCCCGCCGAGCGCGGCGGCCACCTGCCCGGCGAAGGTGGATTTTCCGGAGCCGGCGTGCCCGTCGACGCCGATCAGCCGGACCGGGCCGAGGGAGGGGGGAAGCCCGCGCAGCCGGGCGGCGAGGTCGAGAATGGTGGGTCCCCGGTGTGGGTCGGTGTGGGCGGTTTTCCGGAAACAGTCTAGTAGTGGCCCGTAGCGGCCGGAGCGTCGAGGCCGCCGGACCGGAATAGGTGGGAGCTTGAACCATCGGCTGGCGGCCAGTCAATGAGCCGGATAAACATTCGCGAATCCCCTGACCGATATGTCGAATTCGGCGTTCCGGGTGTGCCCGTAACTGAGTAGGGTGCCTCCAGCGCAACCGGTGTGCGTCGTACGGGGACTGGCGGGGGGACATGGCCGCGGAGTTATTCGAAGGGCACTATGTGTGGCATCCGGCGGCCGACGACCGTGTCCTGGCGAGCGTATGCGTCGATGTGCGCGCCGGACGTTATCGATACGCGTACGAGGCCCTCGCCGAGACGCGTTCCGACTTCGCCCTGCGCGCGCATCGCTCGCTGGTCCTCGCCTCCGAGGCCGCCGGAACCGATCTGGTCGAGCGCTGGCTCGCCGAGGAGCCGACGCCCGAGGCTGCGCTGATGTGGGCCCGGGTCGCGGTCCAGCGCGCGCTGCGGGCCGCCGACGCGCGCGACGAGCGGGCCGAGGCGCTGGAGCGGATCGCCCTGACCGCCTGCGACCGGGCGGCCGCCCTGGCCCCCGAGGACCCCACGCCCTGGGTCGCCAAGCTCGCCATGGCCCGGCTGCACCAGCTGCGCGAGCCGGCCCCGCAGGGCCTGCTCACCGCCCCGCCGGGGCCCTGGCGGCTGTTCGCGCACATCCTCTCGCTCGATCCCTGGCACCGCGAGGCCCATCACCGCTTCCTGTCGTTCTTCTTCACGCGCCACGGCGGTTCGGTCAACGCGGCCTGGGACGTGGCCGCCTTCCTCAGCCAGCGGGCGCCCGCCGACTGCGCCCTCCGGCTGCTGCCCCTGGTGGCCCTGGTGGAGAGCTACAACCCCACCCAGCTGCTCGCCGACCGCGTCTGGGAACAGCCGCAGTGGCGCTCCACCGCGCTGGCGATCTACCACAACTGGCTGCCGGCGGTCGCCGGTTACCGCTTCACGCCGGTGCTCGACCTGGCCTACCTCGCGCACGCGCTGGTCATGGCCCAGCGCGAGTTCGAGGCCCGGGCGGTGTTCGCGGCGATGGGTCCGTACGCCTCGCGCATGCCCTGGAGTGCCTTCGGCGACCCCGCCGAGCAGCTCTCCCGGGCCCGGCGCGCCTGCGGCCTGCCCGTCCCGCGGCCCGACTGATCCGGCGGGCCGGTCCCGCTCGTTCCTGTTCGTCCCCGCTCCCCAACGAGAGAAAGGCCGATCTGTGTCGGAACGGATGTCGACGCCACGGGCCAAGGCCCGCGGCGGTGAAGACCCGGTCGTGCTCGACGACGACGCCACCCTGCATGCGATGGGTTATCCGCGGAAACTCACCCGGCGCTTCCAGGCGTTCGACAATTTCGCGATCTCCTTCACCATCATCAATATCCTCTCGGGTATTTTCTCGTCCTTCGGATTCGGCATGAACGCGGGCGGCCCCCGTATTCTCGTGTTCGGCTGGATCGGTGTCTGCGTCATGGTGCTGCTCATTGGTGCGGCCATGGCGGAAGTCGCCTCCGCCTTTCCGACGAGCGGCGCGCTGTATTTCTCCGCCGGTAAACTCGCAAAGCGGCACAAGGGTGCCTGGTCCTGGTACACGGGCTGGCTGAACTTCGTCGGACAGATCGGCGGCACCGCCGCCACCGGCTATGCGGCCGCCACCTTCGTCCAGGCCTTCGTGCAGCTGCAGTGGCCCTCGTACCAGGCGACGGCGCACCAGACGGTGCTGATCACGGCCCTGATCATCGTCCTGCAGGGCCTCGCCAACACCTACACCGTCCAGCTCGTCGCCGTCCTGAACCGCATTTCCGTGTGGTGGCTGCTGATCGGACTCGTGGTGATCGTGGGGGCACTCATAGTGATGCCGGATCACCATCAGCCGGCGTCGTTCGTGACGCATTTCGAGAACAACACCGGCTTCACGAGCGGACTTTACGGAGGCATGCTCGGGCTGCTGGTCACCAGCTGGACGTTCACCGGGTTCGACGGCAGCTTCCACATGTCCGAGGAAACGGTCCGCGCGACGGTCAACGCGCCCCGGGGCATCACGCGCGCCATCGGCTATTCGGCGATCACCGGTCTGATCCTGATGCTGGCACTGGTCTACAGCATTGGCGACTACTCCAAGGTGGCCGGTTCCGATGCGCCGCCGGTCCAGATTCTCATCGACGGCCTCGGACTGGGCGCCGCCAAGGTCATGCTCCTCATCGTCATCGGCGCGATGCTCTTCTGCGGTCTCGCCAACCTCACCAGCAACACCCGGCAGATCTTCGCCTTCTCCCGGGACGGTGCCATGCCCGGCTCCCGCTGGTGGCACTCCGTCTCGCCGCGCACCCGTACGCCCGTGAAGGCGGTGTGGCTCGCGGTGGTCTGCTCGCTGGCCCTGGTCGTGCCCGGCTGGTGGTCCCACACCGCCTTCACGGCCATCGTCAGTGTCAACGTGGTCGGTCTCTTCCTGGCCTACGCCGTGCCGATCTTCCTGCGGCTGCGGCTGGGCGACGGGTTCCAGCCGGGGCCCTGGCACCTGGGCCGCTGGGGCCGGCCGGTCGGCTGGCTGGCGGTGGTCTGGATCGTGCTCAGCAGCGTGCTGTTCATGCTGCCGCAGGCCTCGCCCATCACCGCCGACTCCTTCAACTACGCGCCGATCGCCCTCGCGGTCGTGCTGGTCGTGGCGACGGTGTGGTGGTTCGCCACGGCCCGCCGCCGCTTCCAGGGGCCGATCAGCTACGGCGGCCCCGACGAGGTCGCGGCGATGGACCTCGTCTGAGGGAGGTACGGCCCGGGCGGGTGCGAGGGGGGCTGCTCGTGCGGCATCCCGCGCCCCCGGGGAGCCGCACCGCCGTAGGTCTCCGGGGCGCGGCGCCCCGGCCGGCGCCGCCGTCCCGGGGGCCGCGCAGGCGCCGCGCAGCCGCTCAAGAGATCTTCCACTGGATCAGACCAATATTCATCGCGCGGCATGCGCCGAAGTGCTGGCAGGGGCATGCCCGCTGCTCCATAGTTGGCGCACACGTGCAGCAGATCAGCCCCGACCGCACCACACACCTGGGGGTAATCGCGCCCATGAGCAGAGCCGAACAGCCGTCCCGCAGAACCGTCCTGACCGCCGCCGTCGCCGCGGCGGTGGCCGGCGGAACGGCCCCCGCTGCCGCCGCCGCTCAGCGGCCCGCCGCCGAGGCCGACGCCCCCGGCGGGCTGCCGGCCCGCCCGATCGACTACCACGCCTGGACCACGTACAGCGAGTGGCGCCTCGGCACCGGCCAGGGCGTGCGGGCCGTCGCCGGGCCCCGCCCCGGCCTCGTGATCGGCGCCCCCGCCGGCCGCAGCGACTACACCGACCCGCACACCGGTACGACCGCCACCTGGGAATACGCCGTCTGGACCTCTCCGGTCCACCGGCTCACCGCGCCCGCCACCGAGGCCGTCGCCTCCTGGAACGCCCACACCCCCGAGGGCACCTGGCTCCAGGTGGAACTGCAGGGCACGTACTCCGACGGCACCGACACCCCGTGGTACGTGATGGGCCGCTGGGCGGCCGGCGACCAGGACATCAAGCGGACCTCGGTGGACGGCCAGACCGACGGCAAGAGCAGCATCTGGACCGACACCTTCGCCATCGACGACGCGAGCACCGGCCTGCGGCTGGCGTCGTACCGGCTGCGCCTCACCCTGTACCGCCGGCCCGGCACGCGTCTGACGCCCACCGTCTGGCGGCTCGGCGCCATGGGCTCCGACATCCCCGACCGCTTCACCGTCCCCGCCTCCACCCCCGGCCTGGCCCAGGAACTGGTCGTCCCGCGCTACTCGCAGGAGATCCACAAGGGCCAGTACCCCGAGTACGACAACGGCGGCGAGGCCTGGTGCAGCCCCACCTCCTCGCAGATGATCGTCGAGTACTGGGGCGGCCGGCTCACTCCCGAGCAGCTGTCCTGGGTCGACCCCGCCTACGCCGACCCGCAGGTCGACAACGCCGCCCGCTTCACCTACGACTACCAGTACGAGGGCTGCGGCAACTGGCCGTTCAACGCGGCCTACGCGGCGACCTTCGAGGGCCTGCAGGGTGTGGTCACACGGCTCGCCTCGCTCACCGACCTGGAGACGCTGATCGCGGCCGGCATCCCGGCCATAACGTCCCAGTCGTTCCTGAAGACGGAGCTGACCGGCGCCGGCTACGGCACTTCCGGCCATCTGATGACCGTGATCGGCTTCACCGCGGACGGCGATGTGATCGCCAACGATCCGGCCTCGCCGGGCGACGACGCGGTACGGCGGGTCTATCTGCGCCGCGAGTTCGAGAACATCTGGCTCAGGACCAAGCGGTACAACGCCTCCGGGAAGGTCGTCTCCGGCAGCGGCGGGATCTGCTACCTCTACTTCCCGGCCCATCCGAGCCCGCGCCGGCGCAAGGCGCTCGAGGCGGTGGGCGTGCGCTGACCGTGTGAGCAAGCTCATCGCCGCACAAGGCGCCGCGGGTGGCAAGGTGGATGAACGGGTGGGGGGCCCGCTCTGTACGTCCGACCTCTGTGAGCACCACGATGACCGCACACCCGGCCACCGCCACCCGCGTCCGCACCGGCGGCCCCCAGGAAGACGGCCCGAAGATCCTCGAACACGTCATGGGCTGGGTCCTCGTGGCCGTCGTCGCGATGTTCGTGACCCAGCTCGGTCTGCTCTGAACCGACCGCTCACGTGTGCGGCATGTTCTGACATACTGCGGAAGTCCCGCCGACCGCCTGGAACAGGGCCGAAATTGAATATGCCGCAGCAGCGTGCCGCCGTCCGCCGCCCAGCCCCCGACTCCGCGCGCGCAGGGACCCCCGCCCGGATACGCGGCACCGAGCGTTCGGCGGCGCGTCGCGCCGAACTCATCGCCATCGGGCGGAAGCTGTTCGCCGACACGTCCTACGACGCGCTGTCCATGGACGACATCGCCCGCCAGGCCCATGTCGCCAAGGGGCTGATCTACTACTACTTCCGGTCCAAGCGCGGCTACTACCTGGCGATCATCCAGGACTCCGTCACGGACCTGGTCACCTTCGCGTCCAGCGCCCTGGGCCTGCCCGCCGTGGACCGAGTCCACCGCACCATCGACAGCTACCTCCGCTACGCCGAGCACCACCAGGCCGCCTACCGCACGATCGTCAGCGGCGGCGTCGGCTTCGACACCGAGGTGCACGCCATCCGGGACGGGGTGCGCGAGGCGATCATCACCACCATCGCGGAGGGCGCCTACGGCCGCGGTGACATCCCCCCGCTGGTGCGGATGGGGCTGCTCTCCTGGGTGTGCGGCGTCGAGGGTGCCGCCCTGGACTGGATCGACCGCCCCGAGCTGTCCCGCGAGACGATGCGCGAGCTTCTGGTGAAGACGCTCGGCGGGGCCCTGCGCGCCGTCGAGGAGCTGGACCCCGCCTACCCGGCGCCGCGGCCGGCCCGCCGCGACGGCTGACCCGCCGGGAGCGGAGGCTCGTGGTCCCCCGCTCCCGGGTGCCCCTGCCGGGGTCTAGTTGATCGCCTTGATCAGTTCACCGTTCGCGGTGTCGCCGCTCAGCTCCCAGAAGAAGGTGCCGCCGAGGCCCTGCTGGTTCTTGTACGCCATCTTCGTGGCGATGGTGGACGGGGTGTCGTAACTCCACCAGTCGCTGCCGCACTTGGCGTAGGCCGTGCCGCCCACGGTGCCGGTCGGCGGGCACTTGGTCCTGAGCACCTTGTAGTCGTCGATGCCCTGCTCGTACGTCCCCGCCGCCGGGCCGGTGGCCGTTCCGCCGGGTGCCGCCTGGGTGACCCCCGTCCAGCCGCGGCCGTAGAAGCCGATGCCGAGCAGCAGCTTGGACGCCGGGATGCCGAGGCCCTTGAGCCGGGCGATGGTGGCCGAGGTGTTGAAGCCCTCCTTCGGGATGCCCGCGTAGGAGGTCAGCGGGGAGTGCGGGGCCGTCGGGCCGCTCGCGTCCCATGCGCCGAAGTAGTCGTAGGTCATCGGGTTGTACCAGTCGACGTACGGGGCGGCGCCCGCGTAGTCCGCCGCGTCGATCTTGCCGCCGCTGGAGGCGTCCGCCGTGATCGCGGCCGTCACCAGGCCGCCGGAGCCGAACTTCGACCGCAGTGCCGCCATGACGTTCCGGAACGCCTCCCGGCCGCTGGTGTCGCAGGTGTTGCCGCAGGCGTTCGGGTACTCCCAGTCGATGTCGATGCCGTCGAACAGGCCCGCCCACTTGGAGTTCTTCACCAGGTCGTAGCAGGACTGGGCGAACGCGGCGGGGTTCTTCGCGGCCTCGCCGAAGCCACTGGACCACGTCCAGCCGCCGAAGGACCACAGGATCTTCAGGCCCGGGTGCTTCTTCTTCAGCTTCAGCAGCTGGTTGAAGTTGCCGCGCAGCGGCTGGTCCCAGGTGTCGGCGGCCCCGTCCACCGACTCGGCGGCGGTGTAGGCGCGGTCGGTCGCCGCGTAGGAGTCGCCCATGGCGCACTTGCCGCCGGTGACGTTGCCGAAGGCGTAGTTGATGTGGCTCAGCCGGGCCGCCGAGCCGGAGGTCTCGATGTTCCTGGCGTAGTACTTGCGGTCGTAGGTACCCCATTCGGTGAAGTAGCCGACGACCTTCGAGCCGGCCTTGGCCTGGGGTGCGGCAGGGGCCGCCGCGGTCGCGGTGCCGGCTCCGGCCAGCAGTCCGGCACCGAGGACGGTGGTACACGCGGCGGCCGTGAGCGCCCGCAGGCGGGAGCGGTGGGGAGTGTGCATCGGGTGTCTCCTCGTGGGGGGAGGGGAACGCGCGCCGATTGGCATGAACGCGGTAAAGCGTTGGTCATGCACAGTAGGAGGACTAGACCACTGCGTCAATGGTTCGGACCAATTTCGGCGGCATTGCGGCCGCGCTGCCTGAGTCGCGAGCAGTTCCGGCTGGATTCTTGAAGTAAGCGGTCGTTAACTGGTGACGGGAGGTCGCTGATCGGGCATACTCACAGCGCACAGCCGCTGGTCAGCCGCTTCCGAGACCCGGGAGCGGGGCGCCTTCGGCCATCACGGAACGACCAGGCGGACCCGCCCCCACCCGACGGGCCGGACCGCCGGTGCCCGAACAGGGAGGAGATCGACGCCATGTCCGACCGCGACCCGCAGCCGGTGGAGCGTCAGCTGCCCACGGAGGAGGCGCGGGATCTGCTCGCGCTCGTCCGGGACATCGCCCAGCGCGAGATCGCGCCGAAGGCGGCCGAGGAGGAGGACGCGGGGCGCTTCCCGCGCGAGGTCTTCACCCTGCTCTCCGAAGCGGGCCTGCTCGGCCTGCCCTACGACTCCGAGTACGGCGGCGGCGACCAGCCCTACGAGGTCTACCTCCAGGTCCTGGAGGAGCTCGCCGCGGCCCGGCTCACCGTCGGCCTCGGTGTCAGCGTGCACACGCTCGCCTGCTACGCGCTCGCCACCTACGGCACCAAGCAGCAGCAGGTCGAGCATCTGCCCGCCATGCTCGGCGGGGGCCTGCTCGGCGCCTACTGCCTCTCCGAGCCGTCCGCCGGCTCCGACGCGGCCTCGCTGCGCACGAAGGCCCTCCCGGAGGGCGACGAGTGGGTGATCAACGGGACCAAGGCCTGGATCACGCACGGCGGCATCGCCGACTTCTACACCGTGATGGCCCGCACCGGCGAGGACGGCCCGCGCGGGATCAGCGCCTTCCTGGTCCCCGGTGACGCGCCGGGTCTGAGCGGTGCGGTGCCCGAGAAGAAGATGGGCATGAAGGGTTCGCCCACCGCGCAGGTCCACTTCGACGGCGTCCGGGTCGGCGACGAGCGCCGGCTCGGCGAGCAGGGCCAGGGCTTCTCCATCGCCCTGTCCGCCCTCGACTCCGGCCGGCTCGGCATCGCCGCCTGCGCGATCGGCCTCGCCCAGGCCGCACTCGACGAGGCGGTCGGCTACGCCACCCAGCGCCGGCAGTTCGGTCATCCGATCGCCGACTTCCAGGGCCTGCGGTTCATGCTCGCCGACATGGCCACCCAGATCGAGGCCGGCCGGGCGCTCTACCTCGCGGCGGCCCGGCTACGCGATGCCGGCAAGCCGTTCGCCAAGCAGGCCGCCATGGCCAAGCTGCACTGCACCGACACGGCCATGAAGGTCACCACGGACGCCGTGCAGATACTCGGCGGCTACGGCTACACCACCGACTTCCCGGCCGAGCGCTATATGCGCGAGGCCAAGGTCCTGCAGATCGTCGAGGGCACCAACCAGATCCAGCGGATGGTCATCGCCCGTCACGTGGCGGGACCCGAAGGTCGCTGAACTGGCCCGTGAGGACCGTCGGGGCCGCCAGCCTGATCCACTCCGGGTCGTGGCGGCCCGGCAGGGTGCGGCCCCGGTCGGCCCAGACCCGCATGAGGTCGCGGTAGATGGGCGGGTCCTGCGGCATGGGCGGCGGAACCGATTCTGCGGGCCGGGGCACAAAGATGCGGCGCTGACGCCCGATGGCCGTGTACGTGGGGGTCATACCCGGGCAACGCGGCAGTGGCCGGACAGGTCACCGGTACGCGGTATAGAGCGTCAGTTCAGGCACGTCCGGTTCCGTCTCTGGCCACCTCCCCTCCTCTGACGTACCGTCAGCTGACCATCGTTCAGGGGGTGTCCGTGGCCGACGACCGTCCCGTACCGCTCGACGAATACCCGGTGCACCAGGTGCCGCTGTCCATGAAGCACGTGGCGACCGGCGACCGCAACGCCTACGACCGCTGCATCTTCCACGTCTTCGACCACACCGGCCGCGCCCTGCTCATCCTCGGCCTCGGCGTCTACCCCAACCTGGGCGTGATCGACGCCTACGCCACCCTGCGCACCGGGGACACCCTGCACGCCGTCCGCGCCTCCGACGCCCTGGGGGAGGACCGGATGCGGCTCGCCGTCGGCCCCCTGCGCGTCGAGGTCCCGCGGCCGCTCCAGGAGCTGCGTCTGATCTGCGAGGACGAGCAGCTGTCGTACGACCTGACCTGGACGGCCGCCTTCCCCGCCCTCTGGGAGCCGCACCACCTCCAGCGCCGGGGCGACCGGCTCACCCTGGAGGGCCGCCGCTTCGTCCAGGCAGGCACCCCGGAGGGCGTGATCCGGGCCGGGGGAGAGGAGTTCCGGGTCACCGCCGACGACTGGACCGGTACCCGGGACCGCAGCTGGGGCGTGCGGCCGGTACCCGGCGAGGACGGCGGGCGGCTCGCCGCGGACCACCCCACCGAGGGTTTCCACTGGATCTGGTGCCCGGTCCGCTTCGAGGACCGCTTCCTGATGGTCATCACCCAGGAGGACGCCGACGGCTACCGCTCGCTGAACGACGCCACCCTCGTCCGGCCCGGTCAGCGGGACCGCCAACTGGGCTGGCCGCAGGCCGAGATCGGCTACCGCCCCGGCACCCGTCATCCGGAACGGGCGGTCATCCGTCTCGGCGACGCCCGGGGGCCGCAGAAGCTGGACGTCGAGATCCTGGCCTCCTCGCCGCTCGCGCTCGGCGCGGGCTACCCGCCGGCGGACGACTGGCAGCACGGCAGCTGGCGGGGGCCCGGATGGACCGACCGCCGCACGTACGACATGACCCTGCCCCATCCCCTGGCCGGTTACGGCGTCACCGACCACTCCGCCCGCTTCCGGCTCGACGGGCGCACCGGTCACGGCATCTTCGAGCACGGCTCGTTCGGCCGGCACGACCCGAGCGGCTTCACCGGCTTCGACTCGGTCGCGCCCTGAGGGAGGACCCGCTATGGCCACGGCACCGCGTCCCCGCACCACGACCCGCGACCCCGAGGACCTGGACCGGCGCCTGACCGCCTGGCTCGGCACCCGGCTGCCCGGCGCCAAGGCCACCGGCGTCACCGTCCCGGCCTCCAACGGCATGTCCAGCGAAACCCTGCTGTTCGACCTCGAACACCCCCGGGCCCCCGTACGGGCCTGTGCGTTGCGGCTGGCCGCGGACCCGCGGGCGTACACCGTCTTCCCCGAGTACGACATGGGCCGCCAGTACCGCACCCTGCGCCTGGTGGCCGAGCGGACGGACGTGCCCGTGCCCCGGGTGCTGTGGCTGGAGGAGGATCCGGGTCCGCTCGGGGCGCCCTTCCTCGTCATGGAGCGGGTCGCCGGGCGCGTGCCCCCCGACGTCATGCCGTACACCTACGAGGGCAGTTGGCTGCAGAGGGCGAGCGATGCCGAACGCGCCCACCTGGAGGGCGCGACGATCGGGCTGCTGGCCCGGCTGCACGACCAGGTGCCGCCCGGAGAGGCCGCTTTCCTGACGGTGCCCGGGGAAGGCGACGCGTTGCGCCGGCACGTGAGCGCCCAACGCGCCTACTACGCCTGGGTGACCGACGGCCTGCCCCGCTCACCCCTCATCGAGGCCGCCTTCGACCGGCTGGAACAGCTGTGGCCGCGCGAGCCCGGCGAACCGGTCCTCAGCTGGGGGGACGCGCGCATCGGGAACATCGTCTACGACGGCTTCGAGCCCGTCGCGGTGCTGGACTGGGAGATGGCGGCGCTCGCCCCGCGCGAGGTCGACCTGGGCTGGACCATCTATCTGCACCGCTTCTTCCACGACCTCACGGTCGCCTCCGGGCAGCACGGGCTGCCGGACCTGCTGCGCCGCGACCGCGTCGAGGCCCGCTACGCACGGCTGACCGGTCACACCCCGCGGGACATGGACTTCCACACCCTCTACGCCGCGCTGCGGCACGCGATCGTCATGCTGCGCGTCGCCTACCGCCAGGTGTACTTCGGTGAGGCCGCCGTACCGGCGGACCCGGACAGGCTGATCCTGCACCACGACAGTCTGCGTGCCATGGTGCAGGGCACCTACTGGAAGCGGTGAGGCAGGCTCAGGCGGCCAGGCGGCGCATCGGGCGCGACCCCGGGCCACCGGCGTGCGAGAAGGGCTGCGTCCGCCAGTTCAGCCCCTGGGGGAGCGTCAGCAGCAGGGCGGTGTCCTGCTCCTGCGGCTCGACGGACTCGTCCGCGGGACGGGCCTCGGCGGCCGGACGGCCCGTACCCGCACAGACCGTGAGACCGAACGGGTTCCACGGCGAGGCGCACAGCGCGTGCTCCGGCAGGACCTGCTCGTCCGCCAGCAGCGCGATCGGCTGGGCGCAGTCCGGGCAGATCACCCGGTACATCTCGAAGGTGTCGTAGGCGTCCGGTCCGTCGTCGAAGGCGTCGGGTTCGACGCCCTCCGGCTCGGGCTCGGCGACCTGCTGCTGCCGCTTGGACGTGGATCGACCAGGGCGATGGACACTCTGCATGGGATTCTCCCCCTAAGGCTGGGCCGTGAAGGCGCTGCGGCCTCGACCACAGCAAGCACTTCCCGTCCGCCCTCGACGGTAATCACGAGAACATCACGGAGCCCGTTCGGGCCGTGTGGCGTTCGTCACATGCCGTGTGCAGGTGCCCGCTGCGGGCCTTATGCGGTGCTTTTTGTATCGAACCGGCCATGACCTGCGCTCTCGGCTATCGGAGGAGATCAAGCGCACTGTAGGTTTTGGCGCCATGGAGGAGCTGGACCGACAGATCGTGCAGCTGCTCGTCAAGGACGGGCGGATGAGCTACACAGACCTGGGCAAGGCCACGGGCCTGTCCACGTCGGCCGTGCACCAGCGGGTGCGCCGGCTGGAACAGCGTGGCGTCATCCGCGGCTATGCCGCGGTGGTCGACCCCGAGGCCGTCGGGCTGCCGCTCACCGCGTTCATCTCGGTGAAACCGTTCGACCCCAGCGCCCCCGACGACATCGCGGACCGCCTCGCCGGCGTCCCCGAGATCGAGGCCTGCCACAGCGTCGCCGGCGACGAGAACTACATCCTCAAGGTGCGCGTGGCGACACCGCACGAACTGGAGGAACTGCTGGCGAGGCTGCGCTCCCTGGCCGGCGTCTCCACCCGGACCACGGTCGTGCTGTCGACCCCGTACGAGGCGCGGCCGCCGCGGGTGTGAAGCGGCGCGCCGCGGCCGCCCTTCCCGCCCCGGGCGGTCACACCGCGGGGTGGAACGGGCGGGCGCGCCCGGCGGGACCGGGCTGAGCCGCCCCAGGTGCCGCAGCCGGCGGCCGGCAGGAGAAACTGTCCGCTATGAGCGACCGCACCGCCGACCCCCAGCCCCCCGGGACCGTCCTCCTCCGCCGCGGCGAGGTGCACAGCCCCGCCGACCCCTTCGCGACCGCGATGGTGGTGGAGCGCGGCCAAGTCGCCTGGGTCGGCTCCGAGGGCGCGGCCGACGCCTTCGCCGACGGCGTGGACGAGGTGATCGACCTCGACGGCGCCCTCGTCACCCCCGCCTTCACCGACGCCCATGTGCACACCACCGCCACGGGGCTCGCCCTGACCGGACTCGACCTCTCCGGCGCGCCCTCCCTGGCGGCAGCCCTCGCCCTGGTCCGCGACTTCGCCGCAGCCCGCCCGGACGACCGCGTCCTGCTGGGCCACGGCTGGGACGCCGCCCGCTGGCCCGGTGGCCGCCCGCCCACGCGTGCCGAACTCGACGAGGCCACCGGTGGCCGCCCCCTGTACCTCTCCCGCATCGACGTGCACTCGGCGGTCGTCACCACCGCCCTGCTCGACCTGGTCCGCGGCGACGTCCCGCGCGAGGACGCGCCGCTCACCCGGGACGCCCATCACGCGGTACGCGCGGCCGCGCTCGCCGCCATCACCCCCGCCCAGCGCGCGGAAGCCCAGCGCACCGCCCTCGCCCACGCGGCCTCCCTCGGCATCGGTTCGGTGCACGAGTGCGGCGGGCCACAGATCTCCTCCGAGGACGACTTCACCGGCCTGCTGAAGCTGGCCGGCGAGGTGCCCGGCCCCCGCGTCGTCGGGTACTGGGCCGAGCGGGCCGACGAGGGCGTGGCGAAGGCACGGGAACTGGGCGCCGTCGGCGCCGCGGGCGACCTCTTCGCCGACGGCGCCCTCGGCTCGCACACCGCCTGCCTGCACCAGCCGTACGCCGACGCCGACCACGCGGGCACCGCCTACCTGGACGCCGAGGCCGTCGCCGCCCACGTCGTCGCCTGCACCGAGGCGGGCCTGCAGGCCGGGTTCCACGCCATCGGCGACGCCGCCGTGAGCGCCGTCGTCGAGGGCGTGCGCGCCGCCGCCGAGAAGCTCGGCCTCGCCCGGATCCGCGCCGCCCGCCATCGCGTCGAGCACGCCGAGATGCTCACCCCCGAGACCGTCGCCGGCTTCGCCGAGCTGGGGCTGACCGCCTCGGTCCAGCCCGCCTTCGACGCGCTGTGGGGCGGTGAGGACGGCATGTACGCCCGGCGTCTCGGCGCCGAACGGGCCCGCACCCTCAACCCCTTCGCGGCCCTGCTGCGGGCCGGTGTGCCGCTCGCCTTCGGCTCCGACAGCCCGGTCACCCCGCTCGACCCCTGGGGCACCGTCCGCGCCGCCGCGTTCCACCGCACGCCCGAGCACCGGGTCTCCGTAAGGGCCGCGTTCACGGCGCACACCCGCGGCGGCTGGCGGGCCGTGGGACGGGACGACGCGGGCGTCCTGGTGCCCGGCGCGCCCGCCGACTACGCGGTCTGGCGCACCGACGAGCTGATCGTCCAGGCCCCCGACGACCGCGTCGCCCGCTGGTCGACCGACCCGCGCTCCGGCACGCCCGGCCTGCCCGACCTCACTCCGGGCCGCGACCTGCCGGTCTGCCTGCGCACCGTGGTGGGCGGGCGGACGGTGTTCGTACGGCCGGGCGAGTGATCTACGGGGGTGGCGCGGCGCCGGCGGGGCGCCGCCGCCCCGCCGCCCGACCTGCGCATCCTCTGCGGCGGTCGGCCCATCCGGGCTGTCGTAGCAGGTCAGAGGACTGTTGACAGTCGGCGGCCGCGGGCCGGTAGGTTCGTCCGAGTCCACCACCGGACGCCCGACCGGGGGCGTTCACGCAACTCGTCGCAGCGCCGCTGGGTCAGGACGGTGTGCCGTACCGGGGCACCGTCGCTGGGAGCCAGGCTCAGCGTCCGCGCCGCCGAGGGAACGTTCCGGCCCGGCAAGGTGTGACCCGGGTGGGGCCCGTGCGCTCAGTAGACAACGGCTTTCGGTCGATCCGCAGCCAGCGGGTCCCAGGTCGGCCCGAAGGGCGCCGGGCCCCCATCCGCCGTGGCGGGAAGTCGTCGAGCGCACGGCTCGAACATGCCGAAAACCGCATTCTTACCCCACTCTTGTGGAATCGACACCGCCATACGCACAAGTCGGCACGTCTATCCCTGCGGGCGGCCACTATGGTGGATCCCTGCGTACAACCAGAAGGGGCAGCAGTGAACGACGGCGACGGGACTCTCGAGGCCAAGGCCCAGGGGAGGCAGTTCGGTCCGATCGGCACGGCCTTGGTGATCATCCCGACCTACAACGAGGCGGAGAACATCAAGACCATCGTCGGCCGGGTACGCAAGGCCGTCCCCGAGGCGCACGTGCTGATCGCGGACGACAACAGCCCCGACGGCACGGGCAAGCTCGCCGACGAGCTGGCCGCCGACGACGACAACGTCCACGTGCTGCACCGCAAGGGCAAGGAAGGCCTCGGCGCCGCCTACCTCGCCGGCTTCCGCTGGGGCCTGGAGCGCGACTACGGCGTGCTGGTCGAGATGGACGCCGACGGCTCCCACCAGCCCGAGGAACTGCCCCGCCTGCTCACCGCCCTCAAGGGCGCCGACCTGGTGCTCGGCTCCCGCTGGGTGCCCGGCGGCCGGGTGGTGAACTGGCCCAAGTCCCGGGAGTTCATCTCCCGCGGCGGCAGCCTCTACTCCCGGCTCGCCCTCGACCTGCCGCTGCGTGACATCACCGGCGGCTACCGCGCGTTCCGGCGCGAGACGCTGGAGGGTCTGGGACTGGACGAGGTCGCCTCGCAGGGCTACTGCTTCCAGGTCGACCTGGCCCGCCGCTCGGTCAAGGCCGGCTACCACGTGGTCGAGGTCCCGATCACCTTCGTCGAGCGCGAACTCGGCGACTCCAAGATGAGCAAGGACATCCTGGTCGAGGCGCTGTGGCGGGTCACCGCCTGGGGCGCGGGGGACCGGATCGCCAAGATCACCGGCAAGAACAAGCGGACCCCGTAGGTCAGCGCCGGCTCCGAGCCCCCGGCGGTTCCGGGTATTCCGGCGGTGCCGGGCGTCCCCGCCGTTCTGGGCCGCTCGGGGCCGTTCTGGTCGATCATCCCCTTATCCCGTGCTGAGCCGCGGCCAGGCACACTGGGAGCATGACGACTGGCGCTCCGACCTCTCCCTACCCCACCACCCGGCCCCGGCGCTCCCGGCTGCGCAGGTATCTGCCGCTCGGGGTCGCGGCCTGGCTGGTGCTGGAGATCTGGCTGCTGACCGTGGTCGCGGGCGCGGCCGGGGGACTTACCGTGTTCCTGCTGCTCGTCGCGGGCGCCGTGGTCGGTTCCGTGGTCATCAAGCGGGCGGGCCGGCGCGCCTTCCAGAGCCTCAACGAGGCGCTGCAGCGCGGGGGTTCACCCGAGCGCGGCGGTGGCAACGGCCTGATGATGCTCGGCGGCCTGCTGCTGATGATCCCAGGTCTGGTCTCCGACGTGGCCGGACTGCTCCTGCTGCTCCCGCCGGTGCAGCAGGCCGTGAGCCGATACACCCAGAACGCCCTGGACAAGAGGCTGCGCGCGGCCGCCCCGGGCGGCTTCGGTGACGCCTTCCAGCAGGTCCGCATCCACCGCCCCGACGGCAAGGTGGTGCCGGGCGAGGTCATCAGGGAGGACCGGACCGAGCCGGGAGACCAGCAGCGCCCGCCGCTGTCCCGCTGAGCCCGTCTCCGGACATGCGAAAACCGCGGGCGCCGTACGGTCTCGTACGGCGCCCGCGGTTGTTCGTGCGGTGTGTCTTCGCCCAGCCCGCAGGGACTAGGCCGACTTACGGCTGTCCCGGGGGTGAACCGCGATGTTCATCGCCCCCGAGCGCAGAACCGCCAGGCGCTCCTCAAGGACCTCTTCGAGTTCCTCACGGGTGCGCCGCTCCATCAGCATGTCCCAGTGGGTACGCGCGGGCTTGGCCTTCTTCTCCTCAGGGCCGTCGCCGTCGACGAGGAGTGCCTGGGCTCCACAGACCTTGCACTCCCACTCCGGCGGGATCTCCGCCTCGACCGAGAAGGGCATCTCGAAGCGGTGCCCCTTCTCACATGCGTACTCCACGGCCTGGCGCGGGGCCAGGTCGATACCGCGGTCCGTCTCGTAGCTGGTCACCACGAGGCGCGTACCGCGAAGAGCTCGCTCACTCATGAATCGTGCCTCCCGGGCTTGTCGCCCACAGGACAGGTGTCGCTGTCGTCGTCATCCGGTCAACGTCCGGTCGGCGGTAAAGATTCCCGTTCCGTGTCCCGTTCCGGGTCATGCGTCGCCGTCGTAGCCGCCCCTTGTTGTACCCACCGGCGCCCGGTTTGTCACATCTGCTAGCAGATGTCACCCAGCGTTTCGGCATCTTTGACGCGCAGTAACGGTACGCCTGGCAGGCCAAAGGCGTACACTACCGCCCTTTTGTGTTGAGCGCTAAATCGAGGCTAAATCTTTTCCGGAACCGGATTGCCCGCCTCGCCGATCGCCCGGCGCACCGGCACGCGCGCCAGCAGCGCGAATCCGATGACGAAGAACACCACCAGGGAGATGATCGCGGAGCGGTAGCTCCCGGTGAGCTGGTAGGTCACGCCGAACAGCAGCGGTCCGAGCCAGCTCATCCCGCGGTCGCTCATCTCGTACGCCGAGAAGTACTCGGCCTCCTTGCCGGGCGGTACGAGATGGGAGAACAGCGACCGGGACAGCGCCTGGCTGCCGCCGAGGACCAGGCCGATCCCGGCGGCCAGCACGAAGAAGAACACCGGTGCCTTCGCGGGCAGGAAGTATCCGGCCGCCAGCGTGACCGTCCAGGCCACCAGCGAGCCCAGGATCGTCCGCTGGGCGCCGTAGGTCCGTGCCAGCCGCCCCATCGCCAGTGCCCCGGCCACGGCCAGCACCTGGACCAGCAGCACGGCCACGATGAGCGTCGACTGGCCCAGTCCCAGTTCCTGCGAGCCGTAGACGGAGGCCTGCGAGATCACCGTCTGGATGCCGTCGTTGTAGATGAGGTACGCCAACAGGAAGGCGAGCGTCAGCGGGTGCCGGCGCATGTCCCGGACCGTCGCCGCGAGCTGCTTGAGCCCCGGCGCCGTGGCGCGCTCCACGCGTGCGTGGTGCTGGTCGCGCAGCGTGCGCAGCGGCACGAGCGTGAAGGCGCCCCACCACAGGCCCGCCGAGGCCAGACAGACGCGGACGGCGGTCGTCTCGGTCAGTCCGAAGGAGTCGTGCGCCGAGTAGAGGACCAGGTTGGCGACGAGGACCGTGGAGCCCGCCGCGTAACCGAAGGCCCAGCCCCGCGAGGAGACCGCGTCCCGCTCCTCGGGCGGGGCGATCTGCGGCAGATAGGAGTTGTAGAGCATCATCCCGACGGACTGCGCCGCGTTGGCCACCACCAGCAGCACCCCGCCGAGCAGATACCGGTCGCCGTCCAGGAAGAACATGCCCGTGGTCGCGGCGGCCCCGGTGTACGCCGCCGCCGCGAGCAGCGGCTTCTTGCGGCCGCTGCGATCGGCCGCGCTGCCCACGAGCGGCATCACCACGACCGCCAGGATCACCGACAGGGACACCGTGTAGGCGAAGAAGGAGCCCGCCCGGACCGGGACGCCGAGCGGGTGCACATAGCCGTCGCCGTCCGCGGCCCGCTCGGCGACCGCGGTCAGGTAGGGGCCGAGGAAGACCGTCACCACGCTCGTCGAGTAGACCGAGCAGGCCCAGTCGTAGAAGTACCAGCCGCGTTGCTCGCGCCGCCGGCCGGCGGCCTCGTCCGGCGCCTGCGTCCGCGCGGTGTCGGTTGCCACCCGTGCCCTCGCTTCCCCGCTTGAACTGCGAAGGCTCGGACGCGGCGGCCGGGGTCAGACCCAGACGCCGCGCTCCTCCATGACCTTGCGCAACGTGTCGATGTGATCGGTCATGATGCCATCGACACCCAGGTCCAGGAGCCGGTGCATGCGCTCCGGTTCGTTGACCGTCCACACGTGCACCTGCAGCCCGCGCGCGTGGGCGGCGCGGACGAAGCGTTCGTCCACCACCGGGACGCCCGACTGGGCCTCGGGCACCTGCGCGGCGACGGCGGACCGGCGCACGGCGGCCGGCAGGCCCCATGAGCGCAGCCGCAGACTCAGCACCCCCCGGGTGCCGAACGAGGTGGCCAGCCGCGGCCCGGCCAGCCGCTGGGCGCGCAGCACCCGCGCCTCGGAGAACGAGCCCACGCAGACCCGCCCCCAGGCGTCCGTGCGCTCGATCAGCTCCAGGAAGGGGCGCAGGGCCGGCTCCGCCTTGACGTCGACGTTCCAGCGCACCTCGGGGAAGGTCTCCAGCAGCTCCTCGAACAGCGGCACCGGTTCCCGGCCGCCCACGCGCGCCTGCCGTACGTCCTGCCACGGCAGGTCGGCGATGCGGCCGGCGCCGTCGGTGACCCGGTCGAGGGTCGAGTCGTGGAAGGCGACGAGCCGGCCGTCGGCCGTGGCGTGGACATCGGTCTCGATGTAGCGGTAGCCCAGTTCGACCGCGCGCCGGAACTGCGCCACGGTGTTCTCCAGCCCGTCGGCGGCCCCGCCGCGGTGGGCGAAGGCGATCGGGCCGGGATGGTCGAGGTAGGGGTGGCGTACGGGCGGTGTCGTGAGGGTCACGGCCGCAGTATGACTCCCTCGGGTGTCGCGGCGGCAACCACCGTGCTGCCGCCCGATGCCGCCGGGACGGCGAACACCCGCAGGAACAGCTGCGCCAGCGGCCCGATGGACACCGCGTACAGCACGGTGCCGATCCCGACGGTGCCGCCCAGCAGGAACCCGGTGACCACCACCGCCACCTCGATCCCCGTCCGCATCAGCCGGATCGACCGGCCGGTGCGCCGGTGCAGCCCCGTCATCAGCCCGTCGCGCGGACCGGGTCCGAAGCGCGCCGAGATGTACAGGCCGGTCGCCACGCCGTTCAGCACGATGCCCGCGAACAGCAGCGGGACGCGTACGACGACGGAACGGGCGTCGGGGACGAGCGCGAGCGTGCCGTCCATCGCGAGGCCGACGGCGAAGACGTTGGAGACCGTGCCGAGACCCGGGCGCTGGCGCAGCGGGATCCACAGCAGCAGGACCGCCGCGCCCACGATGATCGAGACCACGCCGATGGTCAGCCCGGTCAGCTTCGCGAGCCCCTGGTGCAGTACACCCCAGGGCTCCATGCCCAGGCCCGCCCGCAGGAGCAGCGCGGCACTGGCCCCGTAGAGCGCGAGACCGGCGTACAGCTGGATCAACCGTCGTCCGAGACGGTGCCGAGTGGACACGAGATACCCCCTGGGTGGTGGCGGTGGCCTGACGCATGTCACTCTGTGGCTTGGGATGAATCGCCATCCATGGCCAATTCGGGGAAGGTGGACTGATCTTCATGGCGCAGTGGACCTCTGCCATGGGGGCCGCGCAGCTCGGCCGGCTCCTCAACTCACAGCAGGAACGCCCGGCCGGTCCCGGCACCCGCCGTCCGCCCGCCTACCGTGCCCTCGCCGACGGCATCCGGCTGCTGGTGCTCGAAGGCCGCGTGCCCGTGGCCGCCCGGCTTCCCGCGGAGCGCGAGCTGGCCCTCGCCCTGTCCGTGAGCCGTACGACGGTGGCCGCCGCCTACGAGGCGCTGCGCAGCGAGGGCTTCCTGGAGTCCCGGCGGGGCGCAGGCAGCTGGACGGCCGTACCGGCCGGCAACCCGCTGCCCGCCCGCGGCCTGGAACCCCTGCCCCCCGAGGCCCTCGGCTCGGTGATCGACCTCGGCTGCGCCTCGCTCCCGGCGCCTGAGCCCTGGCTCACCCGCGCCGTGCAGGGCGCCCTGGAGGAACTGCCGCCGTACGCCCACACGCACGGCGACTACCCGGCCGGTCTGCCCGCCCTGCGGTCGATGATCGCCGAGCGCTACACCGCCTCCGGGATCCCCACCATGCCCGAGCAGATCATGGTGACCACCGGCGCGATGGGCGCCATCGACGCGATCTGCCACCTCTTCGCGGGCCGCGGTGAACGCATCGCGGTCGAGTCCCCGTCCTACGCCAACATCCTGCAGCTGATGCGGGAGGCCGGCGCCCGCCTGGTCCCCGTCGCGATGGCCCAGGGGCTGTCCGGCTGGGACATGGACCGCTGGCGCCAGGTCCTGCGCGAGGCCGCGCCCCGGCTCGCCTACGTCGTCGCAGACTTCCACAACCCCACGGGTGCGCTCGCCGACGAGGACCAGCGGCGCCGGCTGGTGGACGCGGCGCGTTCGGCCGGTACGGTGCTCGTCGCCGACGAGACGATGAGCGAGCTGTGGCTGGACGAGGAGTTCGCGGGCGGCGGGATGCCGCGCCGGGTCTGCGCCTTCGATCCGTCCGGCTCGACCGTCATCACGGTCGGCTCGGCCAGCAAGGCGTTCTGGGCGGGCATGCGCATCGGCTGGGTACGGGCGGCTCCGGACGTCATCCGCAGCCTGGTCGCCGCGCGGGCCTACGCCGACCTGGGGACGCCGGTGCTCGAACAGCTCGCCGTCAACTGGCTGTTCAGTACCGGGGGTTGGGAGCAGGCGGTGGAGCTGCGCCGTGCCCAGGCCCGGGAGAACCGGGAGGCGCTGGTGGCGGCGCTGCGCCGTGAACTGCCGACGTGGGAGTTCGACACCCCGAAGGGCGGCCTGACCCTGTGGGTCCGCGCCGGCGGCCTGTCCGGCTCGCGGCTCGCCGAAGCGGGTGAGCGCACCGGGGTCCGTGTTCCGTCCGGCCCTCGCTTCGGGGTGGACGGCGCCTTCGAGGGCTATGTGCGGCTCCCGTTCACCGTCGGGGGAGCGGTGGCGGAGGAGGCGGCGGTCCGGCTGGCCGCGGCGGCCCGGCTGGTGGAGAACGGGGGCGCGGGGGGCACGGAGGCGCCGCGCACCTTCGTGGCCTAGAGCCTCCCTTGGATCTTGCCGGCGTCAGAAGGCACCGTCACCCGGAAGCCGGCCGGATCCGAAAGGCCCTGGGCCGACGCCGCGCGGCGTCCCGACGGGCCGCGGGGTAGCGCGCGAGCGGCCGGGCGGACCCGCGCCGGCAGACGGCCTGAACCCGACGGGCTACCCGGCCGCCTCCGCGGTTGCCGGCGCCCTTCCCGCCGCCGGCTTCGTGAGATCCGTCCGCTCCGCCGCCACGGCCGTGGCCCGTGGCGGCAGCAGCTCCAGCACGGCCTGCCGGTCGGCGTCGCTGGTGGCGTCGTCGTAGGGGTCCGGCGTGCGCGGCACCTGGAGCCGGTGCACCGCTCCCACCCCGAGCCGGGCGTACCCCCGCCCGGGAGGCACGTGCCCCACCGGCGTGGTGTGCGGCGGAGCCCCCAGCGCGGCCTCCACCTGCCGGGGCGCAGCGGGCCCGAGCACGACACGCGCGCGCGTGTGCTGCCGTACCGCGTCGCTCAGTACCTCCGCGCTGTCGAACTGCTCGGCCACCGCGACGGTCACGTTCGCCGCCCGGCCGTGCCGCAGCGGCACCTGGAGCAGTGTCTGCGGGTCCGGGCGGCCGTCGGTCCCGGCGAGGTGGGTGAAGACGGACGGGCGGTCCAGCAGGATCCACAGCGGGCGCCGGGCGTCGGCCGGCGGCGGGTCGCCCGCCTGCCGGGCCAGGTTGATGGCGATGAGCCGCCGCTCGGTCTCCTGCGCGGCCCACTCCAGGCTCGCCAGCGCACCGGGCAGCGCGCACTCCACGGCCAGCACACCGTCCCGGCCGGTCAGACACGCGTACTCGCCGGTGCCGCCGCCGTCGACGATCAGGACGTCCCCGTACCGCAGGGCCTGCAGGGCGATCGAACGCAGCAGGGTCGAGGTGCCGCTGCCGGGGTGGCCCACGGCCAGCAGATGCGGCTCGGTGGAGCGCACGCCGGTGCGCCAGACGACCGGCGGGACGTCGATCTGCTCCTCGCCGTAGGAGAGCGGGAGCGTGCGGTGGACCTCGCTCGGGTCGGTGAAGCCGAGGACGGTCTCGCCCGGCGCGGTGACGAAGTGCTGGGCGGGGATGTCGGCGGGCAGCGGCGGAAGGACCGTGAGGGTGAGCTGGTTGCCCTCCTCGTCCCATGCGAAGTGGTACTCGCGGCCCCGGCCGGCCTTCGCGGTGAGCAGCTGCTCGATGCGCGCGCGGGCGTCGGGCTCGCCGTCCGGGAAGTAGGCGGGGTAGCGGATCACGAGCTGACCGACGCGCCCGGAGTCGTCGAACTCGTGGGCGGGGAAGGCCTTCTCCCACTCCCCGCCGTGCGCGTACAGCGGCGCCGGGTCCTCGGCGCCGGAGAAGTACGGCACCAGGGCCTCGTAGAGGGACTGCAGGCGTACGGTCTGGGACTCGTCGGGCCCTTCGGGGGCCGGGGGCGTGCGGTCGCGGCCCTGCCAGGCCGCCGCCGACATCAGGGTGATGACGGCGAGCAGCGGCCCGTATGGCGCCAGCACCACGACCAGGATCACGGAGGCCACCAGGAACAGCAGCGGCCCGCGTTTGTCCTTCGGCGTGTCCACCCATCTGCGCCGCCCGGCCGAGGCCAGCCGGCGCAGCCCGCGCGTGACGGTGATCAGCGGGTGGAGGACGTCGGTGGCGCTGTCGGCCGCCGTCCGGGCCAGCTCCCGGCTCCGGGCGAGCTGCATCCGGGCGATCTGGGCGCTGTCCTTGCTCAGGATGCGGGGGAGAGGACGCCGGGCCACTGCTGACTCCTGGTCGTGCGTGCGGGTGGGACGGGCGGGATCAGAACTTGAGGCCGCCCAGGAGACTGGCCAGGCTCTCGCCGCCGGCCTTGATGCTCGGGGCGATGGCCGTGCTCGACAGGTAGAAGCCGAACAGGGCCGAGACCGTGGCGTGCGAGCCCTTCAGTCCGTCCTTGCGGAAGAAGAGGAACACGACAACGCCGAGCAGGAACACGCCAGACAGGGAGAGGATCATTTCGGGCCTCCTGGTGTCGAAGGTGGGGGACAGTCACCATGAGTTCTTCCAGGATCACAGGATGTATCCATACGATTAAAGGTGCAACTGGGTGAAATGTGGCTGATTTCGCCCACCCGGCGGCGTCGCCCCGGCTTCGGCGGGCCAGGCCTGTTGCCTCCAGGGGCGTCTGTCGCTGATCTTTACCTCCGGCACATCGGGTCATGTGCCGCGCCAGCCAGTACGCTGGCGATTCACTCGTACGGCCGTGTTCCGCTCGCTGTCGTACGCTCCCTGCAGTCCCCGAAGTTTGAGGAGAGGCGGTCCCGCCGATGAGTGAAGCCCCCGACCCCGAGGTCGTGGAGCTGGCGACCAAGATCTTCGATCTGGCCCGGCAGGGGCAGACCGAAGCGCTCGTGGCGTACGTCGACGCCGGCGTTCCGGCCAACCTCACCAACGACCGAGGCGACTCCCTGGTGATGCTCGCCGCCTACCACGGCCACGCCGACGCGGTGCGCGCCCTGCTCACCCGGGGCGCCGCGGCGGACCAGATCAACGACCGGGGTCAGACCCCGCTCGCGGGTGCCGTCTTCAAGGGCGAGACCGGAGTGATCAAGGCGCTTCTGGAGGGCGGGGCCGACCCCGCCGCGGGCACGCCGTCGGCGGTCGACACCGCCCGCATGTTCGGCAAGACGGAACTCCTGGAGCTGTTCGGCGCGCACTGACGCGCATGTCCTGACCAGGTACGACACAGAAAACGGGGGAGGCGGTAAAGGGCCGCCGGAAATACGGTCGCGGCAGCGCAAACGGCCGGGTCATCATGACGACGTGATTCACGGACGCGATGGCTGGGCAGGTGATGCCGCACCGCGCGGACCGTGATGCGGTCCGCCTGGGCCACAGACGAGAGGCAGAGAGAAATGGTCTTCAGCAAGCAAGAGACGGCGGGCGCTCCGACGTTGTGTCACGCGGCCAGGTAGTGCGTGTTCTCCGGTTGCGTCGACGCTTGATGTGAGGCTGTTTCCCATGTTCGATCCGGTCATAGCGCCCAGCGGTACGCTGCTCGGCCTGCTCCAGCGGGGCCGCGGCGACGGCACGCTGCACGCGCTCACCGCCCCGCGCGCCGAAGCGCTCGCGGCTCTGAACCACTGTGTGCTGCGCGATCCCCGCCACGACTGGCAGGTGGAGAACCGCTCCCTCTACTACGCCCGGCTCTACCTCGACCTGAACGGCGAGCTGGACGCCATCGAGGCGCACCTCTTCGACTCCGAGGACGTCCTCGACACCGACGAGTCCCGCACCGGCCTCGCCCTGGCCGTCCTCGGGCACCTCGCCTCCTACGGCAGGCGCGACGCGCTCGAACTCCTGCGCCGGTACGCCGCCCACGGCTCGAACTGGGCCTGGGCGCTGGACGAGCTGGCCCTGCGGGACGACGACGCCGGCCTGCGGGCCCTCGCCGCGCCCGTCCTGGCCCGCTTCACCACCGACCCCGAGGGCGAGGCCGAGCTGGCCGCCGCCGTGCGCGACGCCTTCGAGCCGAGGCCTTGGCGGCTGTGGGCGGAGGATCCGCGCGAATCGATCGCCACGCGCGTGCGTGCCGCACAGGAGACCGGCTGTTTCGACCGCTGGCAGCGTCAGATGCGGCCCAGCGGTCCGCGCCCCGGCTGGAGTGTGCGCGCCGTGTTCGAGTGGGCCCAGCAGGGCATGGAGCGCGGTGCCGCCCTCCATGTGCCGGCCGCCCGCTGCCTGGTGGCCGTGGCGGGCCCCGAGGACCGGCCGGAGATCGTCCAGGCGGCACGGACCGGCATGGACGGGGCCCGCTGCACCGCCCTGCGCTATCTCGCCGACAGCAACGACCCCGACGCCCTCGACCTGGTCGAGGCCGCGGTCGCCGACGGCACGGCCGTCGTCGTGGAGGCCGCCGTCGACGCCTTCGAACGGATGCGCAGTGTCGCCGCCGTCGACCGCGCGCGCCGCTGGGCCCAGCGCCCCGACGCGCTCGGTGCCGCCGCCGGACGCATGCTCGCCTGCCGCGGCGGCGTCCAGGACCGCGACCACGTCCTCGGCGCCCTCCGGGAGGCCGTGCGCGGCGAGGGTCCCGACGCGCCGACCCTGTGGACCCTCGTCGACGGCGCCGGACGCCTCGGCATCGCCTGCGCGGCCCCCGTGCTGCGCCATGTCTACCGCGAGACGGCCTCCTCCCATCTGCGCGGCCGCGCGGCCCGCGCCCTGGCCGCCACCGACCCCTCCTTCGCCACCGGCTTCGCCGTCGAATGCCTGTGGGACTGCGAGGAGACCACCCGCGAGATCGCCGCCCGGCACGCCGAGACCGGTGACGCCCGGGTCGCGGAGCGCCTTCGCCGCCTGGCCGCCGATCCGGCCGAGGAGGCGGAAGTGCAGACGGCGGTCCGCAGCCGCTTCGGACCCGACGCCGCCCTCGGCTGACCCCGCACCGCACATCGGTCCGGGCGGACGACCGCCCGCCGTGTGAACACCGGGTGTCCCGCAGGTCAGGCGGTCATGACGGCCGTCTGACCTGCTCGGGTGTGCAGCCCAACGCTCATGGGACGTTCCCCGGGCGGAAAGATCGAAGTTGACGCGGCCACGTCCTGCGCGGCGACAACACCCGTATGCGTGTCGTCATCGTGACCGAATCCTTTCCCCCCGATGTGAACGGCGTGGCCCACTGCGCGCTCCAGACCGCCCGGCACCTCGTAGATCGCGGTCACCATCCGCTCGTCGTCGCCCCCGCCCCCGCTCCCGGCAGCGGACCGGACACGGACGCCCCGTGCCCGGTCGTCCGGATCCCCTCCCTCCCGCTCCCCGGCTACCCCCAGGTCCGGGTCGCCCTCCCCAGCCGACGGCTCGCCGCGGCGCTCCTTGCGCACCGCGCCGACCTGGTGCACCTCGCCAGCCCCTTCGTCCTCGGCGTCCGCGGCATGGCCGCCGCCGCCCGGCTGGGCATCCCGGCCGTCGCCGTCTACCAGACCGACCTGGCCGGATACGCCCGCACCTACATGGGCGCCGGCGAAGCGGCCGCCTGGCGGCGGATCCGCTCCGTGCACGCCGCCGCCGACCGCACCCTGGCCCCCTCCAGCGCCGCCCTCGGTGACCTGGAGGCGCACGGTGTGCCCCGGGTCCGGCTGTGGCCGCGTGGCGTGGACACCGTACGTTTCCGGCCAGAGCACCGTGACGAGGCGCTGCGCCGCGAACTCGCCCCGAACGGCGAACTGATCATCGGCTACGTGGGCCGGCTCGCCCCCGAGAAGCACGTCGAACTCCTCGCCGGTGCCTGCGGCCTGGAGGGCGTCAAGGTCGTGGTGGTCGGCGACGGCCCCAGCCACGCCCCCCTGACCGAGGCGCTGCCCGGCGCCGTCTTCCTCGGCCGCCGCACCGGCCACGACCTCGCGCGGATCTTCGCCTCACTGGACCTGTTCGTGCACACCGGCCCCTTCGAGACGTTCTGCCAGACCGTCCAGGAGGCCATGGCCAGCGGGGTACCGGTCGTCGCACCCGCCGCCGGCGGCCCGCTGGACCTGGTCGCCCACGGCCGCACCGGACTCCTCGTCCCGCCGCGCGAGGCCACCGCCGTGACGGAGGCCGTCCGCACCCTGGCTGCCGACCCGGCCCGGCGGACCGCGTTCGGCGCCGCCGCCCGCACGATGGTCGAGGGCCGTACCTGGGCCGCCGTCGGCGACCAGCTGATCGCCCACTACGGCGACGTCCTCGCGGCGCGCAGGACGGCGGTGGCGGCATGACCGGCCAGTCCCTGCGCATCGTCCGGCTCGCCAACTTCGTCGCCCCCGCCTCCGGCGGCCTGCGCACCGCCCTGCGCGAGCTGGGCAGGGGTTTCCAGGCGGCGGGCCACGAACCCGTGCTGATCGTGCCCGGCGAACGGCACACCGACCGCGACACCGACCAGGGCCGGGTCATCACCCTGCCCGGCCCGCTGTTGCCCGGCACCGGCGGCTACCGCGTCCTGACCGACAAGCGCCGCGTGGCCGCCCTCCTGGAGCAGCTGGCCCCGGACCGCCTGGAGGTCTCCGACCGCACGACCCTGCGCTGGACCGGCCGCTGGGCCCGTCGCGCGCGCGTGCCCGCCGTGATGGTCTCCCACGAGACCGCCGACGGCGTGCTGCGCACCTGGGGCCTGTCCGAGAACCTCTCCCGCCGGGCGGCCGACGCCCTCAACACCCGCACCGCGCACGTCTACTCGCGGGTGGTGTGCACCACGGAGTTCGCCGCGCGCGAGTTCGTGCGCATCGGCGCGCGCAACGTCGTACGCGCCCCCCTGGGCGTCGACCTGATGGAACGCCACCCCGCGCTGTACGACCCGGGCCTGCGCACCCTGCACGCGCGCGGGGGAGAGGCGCTGCTCGTGATGTGCTCCCGGCTGTCGGTCGAGAAGCGCCCCGGCACCGCGCTGGACGCCCTGGACGCCCTGATACGGCGCGGGCGGCAGGCGGTGCTCGTGGTGGCCGGGGACGGGCCGCTCAGGGCCCGGCTGGAGCAGCGCGCGCGGGAGCGCGGGCTGCCCGTCACGTTCATCGGGCACGTCTGCGACCGGGCCGCGCTCGGCGCCCTCCAGGCGACCGCGGACGTCGCCCTCGCGCCCGGTCCCGCCGAGACCTTCGGGCTCGCCGCCCTGGAGGCCATGGCCTGCGGTACGCCCGTCGTGGCGAGCGCGTCCTCCGCGCTGCCCGAGATCATCGGCTCCGCCGGGGCGACCGCGGCGGACCGCGGCGAGGCGTTCGCGGACGCCGTGGAGCTGCTCCTGGACCGCGACGGGCGCGCCCGTCGCGACGCGGCACGCGCGCGTGCGGAGTGCTTCGGCTGGGGAGCGGCCGTGGAGGCGTTCCTGGCGGCGCACGACGCGGAGGTGCTCCGTCCCGCCGCCGTACGTCGCACGCTGCCGGAGGGCGTGGCATGAGACCCGTCCGTTTCGTCGCCCTGGGGGACTCGCTGACCGAGGGCGTGGGCGATCCCGTCGGTGACGGCTGGCGGGGCTGGGCCGCGCTGCTGGCGCCCTCCCTCGCCGGGACCCCCGGCACCGTGGAGTTCACCAACCTCGCGGTCAGCGGTGCGCAGACCCATGACGTACTGGAACGGCAGACGCCGGCCGCCCGCGGACTCGGCCCCGACCTGGTGTCTGTGGTGATCGGCGTCAACGACACGCTGCGCCGCACCTTCGACATCCGGGCGGTGGCCGCCCACCTCGACGAGGTCTACGCGGCCTTCACCCGCGAGGGCGCCACCGTGCTCACCGCCTGCCTGCCCGACCCCGGCGCGATGCTGGGCCTGCCGAGCGCCCTGGCCCGCCCCCTGGCCCGCCGGCAACGGGCCGTCAACACGGTCGTCCACGCGCTGTCCGAACGCTACGGGGCCGTACACCTGCATGCCGCGGACGGTGCCTGGATCACCGACCGGTCCCTGTGGAGCGCGGACCGGCTGCACCCCGGCGAGCGCGGCCACCGCCAGCTCGCCGTCCGCTTCCACGCGCTGCTCACCGAAGCGGGCCGTGCGACGGGACAGGCACCGTCGGCCGTTCCGGAGTTCCCCGCTCCGACCCGGGCGGCGAGCCTGCTGTGGCTGGCCACGGCCGGCACCGCCTGGGTGGCCCGGCGCTGCAGGGACCTGCTGCCGCAGCTGCTGCACCTGGCCGCCGACGAGCTGCACCACCGGGCCCGGGGCACCAGCGCTCTCCTCGACCTGCGGGCCTCGGTGGCGGCCTCCGCCGCGCTGGCCGCCCTGGCGGAGCGCGACGGCGAGAGCGTCGGGTCCCGGCGGCACCCTGTCGGCCCGAGACCGGTCCCTGCTCCGGGGCGTGCGGGTGTGATGCCGGGCGCGGCCACCGCGCAGGCTCAGCTCGGCGGGGCCGCGGTGCCGGCCGCGGCGCACGCGGTCACGCTGCCCGTCCGCGAGGCCACGCCGGCGGTCATGGCCCCTGAGGCACCGGTCCCGGATGCGGCCGGTGCGGTGAGCGGGAGGCCGGTGGCGGGGACCGGCGCGATCACCGGATAGGGTCCAGCGGCCGGGGGCCGGCCGGGAACAGCACCGGGACACGGTCCTGGTGGCACCAGGACCGTGCCGAGCGCGGGCGGGACCCGACGCGCCGGATCGGCGCACCCGCCCGGGCCGGCGCCCGGACCGTGGCCCGGCCGTGGCCGGGGAGCACCGACACCGGACGGCGGCGTGGCGGCAGGTCGTTGCAGGGGATCGTTGAACGATCCCCCGATACGCATGTTGTTTCGTCCTGGTGCGTGCGATTGAATTCCGGGCATGGCAGAGCAGCTGACGGCACTGGCCGACGACCGGTCGCTCCTGGGGCGTACGAGCACGGCGGAGCGGGTTTCGGACATCCTCCGCAGTCGTATCGCCGACGGGTTCTTCCCGCCCGGCACCCGGCTGTCGGAGGACGGCATCGGCGGGGCGCTCGGCGTGTCCCGCAACACCCTGCGCGAGGCGTTCCGGCTGCTCACGCACGAACGCCTGCTGGTGCACGAACTCAACCGCGGGGTGTTCGTGCGGGTCCTGACCGTCGAGGACGTCGAGGACATCTACCGCACCCGTGCCCTGGTCGAATGCGCCGTCGTCCGGGGGCTCGGCGAGGCGCCGTACCGGCTGGACGGTGTCGCCGCGGCGGTCGCCGAGGGAGAGGCCGCGTCCGCCGGCACGGACTGGAAAGCCCTGGGCACCGCCAACATCCACTTCCATCGGGAACTGGTCGCCCTCGCCGGCAGCGAACGCACCGACGAGCTGATGCGCAGCGTCTTCGCCGAACTGCGGCTCGCCTTCCACGTCGTCGACGACCCGCGCCGGCTGCACGAGCCCTACCTGGTCCGCAACCGGCAGATCCTGCAGGCGCTGCAGGACGGGGACAAGGGCGAGGCGGAGCGGCTGCTGGAGACCTACCTCACCGATTCGCTGGAGCGGGTGGTCGAGGTGTACCGGCGGCGCGTCGCCCCGTAAGGAGCGCGGGACCGTGTCCATCCGCGGCTCCGTCGCGGGGCGGGGCCGGCGACGACGCACAGCCCTGTCGGCCGAACCGGTGGACCCGCACCGTTTGGGTCGATGTCAGACCAAGGACCTAGTCTGTGCACCGTGACTTCGCCTGCATCGACGGACAGCGTTCCGCCCCAGCTCAGCGCGGTGCCGCGCCCGGCACCGGGCCCGGCCGCCGACGAGGGGCTGGCACGTCGGCTGCGCGCGCTCGCCTGCACCGCGCCGCTGCACGACCTCGACGCGCGCAAGGCCAACCTGGCCGGTGAGTACTCGGTGTACGGCATGGCCGAGGTGGCCCTCGCCGCCATCGACCTGGTCACGCTCAACATGGACTTCGACACCGGCGCCGACCACGAGCAGATCGTGGCCCGCCTCGTCCCGCGCATCGCCGCCCAGGCCCCGCACCGGCCGACCGCCGAGCACGAGCGCGTGGCCCGCTGGGTGCTGGAGAACCTGATCAACGTCGGCAGCGTCGACCGCGGCTTCCGCGCCGTCTACGGCACCTTCGCGCCGGACGGCACGTACGTCCGCAGGGACTACGACTTCAAGCTGATCGAAGAGGTCCCCGGCCCCGGCGGCACGGTCTACCTGCGCACCACGGACGAGGCGGTCAACGTCCTGGTCGGCGCCCTCGACACCGACGTCACCAGCGCCCAGATCGCCGCCGAGGTCAAGCTGGAGGTGCTGATCAACCGCGGCCGGCTCGCCGACGCGCAGCTCGCCGCCGAACAGGCCCGCTACCGCACCGTGCAGTACTCCGAGACGCTGCGCCGCGCCCTGGAGGCCACCCGGCGCAACGTCCGCGCGGTCGACTGGCTCAACACGGTGCCCGACATGATCGCCGAGGCCCTGGACCACGTCGCCGACCGCTATCGCCACGAGAACGCGATCCTCACCAACATCCGCAAGGCCCGCGACGAGACCGAGGAGCCCGAGCACAAGCGCCGGGCCGCCGAACTCGTCGACATCGTCAAGGACTGCATCCGGCGGCACACCCAGCTCCAGTCGCGGCTGCTGGAGGCGGGCCCGCTGTTCCGCGCCGAGCAGGACCGGCAGGCCTTCGCGACCCCGGCGACGACGTCCGGGATCGACCTGTACGGCCACCTCGTCGCCCCCGTCCTGCCGCTGCCCCTGGAGCAGGCGATCCACGTCACCGACGCGTTCTTCGCGCACGGCACAGGGTTGCGCACACCCGTGTCCGTACGGGTGGCCGACCTCGTCGACATACTGCTGACCCCACCGGTGGAGCGGGAGCATCTGGGTGCGGAGATGCCGGAGCCGGATCTGATCGCCACACCGGACGACAGCCGGTTCAGCGAGGAGCAGCTCGCCGCTGCGACGGAGCTGCTGGATCTGCCGGCCGACGCACCGCGCAGACTGTCGGGCCTGCTGGCCGAGGCCCGCCGGACCGGCGATCCCGATCTGGCGTACCTGGTCGCGCTGCTGGCCGTCCACGCGGCCAGCCCAGCCGTGGGCACCGCCTACCGGCAGGGCGAGGAGAAGCTGCTGTTCGCCGTGGACGACGGGACCGAGCTGGACGATCCCGAGTTCGGCGGGGCGGATCTCATCGTGGGGACCGCGTTGCTGGACGCGGTGGGGATGGCCGCGGACAGGACGGAGGCGGCGTGATGGCTGCGCCGGTGGGCGCGCGCGGGTGCGCCGCGGCTCGCCGCGCCCCGCGCCACAGCCGCAGTCCGATACCGTCCCGCGCCCCTGAACACGCCGCCACCGCCCGCAGTTTCAAGATCAAGGAGTTGTGTCCGTGACCGAGCACGTCGACCGGAGTGAGCCCGAGCCCGCCGCCGCGCCGGCCGGTTCCGCCGTCACCCCCGCCGACGCCGCCGACGCGGCGCGGCTCGTCGCCTTCGGGCTGCAGCCCAAGCTGCAGCCCGCGCGGGACCAGGAGTACACCGAGCTGCTGCGCCGGTACCGCGACGACCCGGCGTTCGCCCGGCTCGCCGACGCCGTCGCCGCCGGTCTGGGGCTCGTCGTGCTGGAGGTGTCCCCGCGCGCGGGCATGGCCGTGACGGCCGCCGAGGACTCGGTGTTCGCCGTCCGCATGGGTGACTACGCGCGTCGCACCACCGCCGACTCCGGCGACCGCTTCCTGCACGGCCTCGCCCACCTCGCCGCAGCCGCACTGGCCTTCCCGCGCCCGGAGGACCTGGCCGACGACTCCTACATCGGCCGCGTCTCCGTCAACGGCGTCGACGCCTTCGTACGGCAGGCCTGCCGGCGCCTGGAGGAGCGCGCCGAGGAAATGGGCGAGAACACCGACCCGGCGACCGACACGCCCGGCCTTGAGGCCGCCTGGCGGATCTGGGCCAGACGCAGCGCCACCGGCGCCACCAAGGACGCCCGCCGGCCCGCCGCCTCCACCACCGGCATCGTGGCCAAGGCCCTCGCGTTCCTCACCGACTCGGGCTTTCTGCAGCGCACCGGCGAGGACAGCGGCGGCACATACCGCACCACCGCCCGCTACCAGCTCCAGGTCCGCGACCTGGCCGGCAGCGCCGCCCTGGCCGAACTGCTGGAGCTGGGCGTCGTACCGGTGACCGACGGCACGGCCAGCCTGCTGCCCGCCGAGGACACCGAGGACCTGGAGCTGGTGGCCGACGCCGGGCTGCCGTTCCACTCCTGACCCCCGCACCACCGCACGTTTTTGCACACCTACGAAGACTTACGACGAGAGTCCGCCATGTACGAGCTGTCCCGGGTCCGCCTCTACTCCATCGGTCCCGCCGGTGCGCGCTACGCCGACACCGTGCTTGACCTGCGGGGTGTCGGAGAGCCCGTGCCCGACCCGGCGCCCACGCAGGCGGAGTTCTTCGAGGAGGAGCCGTCCGGCCCGCCGCGCCGGCCCGCGCCCGCGGGTGTGCTCTTCCTGGAGAACGGCGGCGGCAAGTCCGTCCTGCTCAAGCTGATCTTCTCGGTGATGCTCCCGGGCCACCGCAACACCCTCGGCGGCGCCAGCTCCGGTGTGCTGCGCAAGTTCCTGCTCGCCGACGACTGCGGGCACGTGGCACTGGAGTGGCAGCACGTGCAGACCGGCGAGTGCGTCGTCGTCGGCAAGGTCAGCGAGTGGCGCGGGCGGCAGGTCTCCAACGACCCCCGCAAGTTCGCCGAGGCCTGGTACTCGTTCCGGCCCGGCCCGGGGCTGAGCCTGGACGGTCTGCCCGTCGCCGAGTCCACCGCGGTACGGCCGTCCGCCGAGGGCACCTCGGGTGCCCAGGGCCGGCGCCGCACCATGAAGGGTTTCCGGGACGCCCTGACCGAGGCGGGCAAGGCCTACCCGCACCTGGAGGTGCACTGGGAGGAGATCCACGACCGCTGGATCGAGCACCTCGGCGACCTCGGCCTCGACCCCGAACTCTTCCGCTACCAGCGGGAGATGAACGCCGACGAGGGAGAGGCGGCCGGCCTCTTCGCGGTCAAGAAGGACTCCGACTTCACCGACCTGCTGCTGCGCGCGGTCACCGACACCCGGGACACCGACGGCCTCGCCGATCTCGTCAGCGGGTTCGGCAACAAGCTGGGTCGGCGCGCCGAGCTGATCGCCGAGCGGGACTTCACCGCCGGGTCGGTCGACCTGCTCGGACGGATCGTCGAGGCCGCAGACGCCCGCTCACGCGCGCGTGACGTGCACGGCGGCGCCGAGCGCCGTACCCGCACGCTCGCCCGGCGGCTGTCCGCCCGGGCCGTGCGGGAGCGGGTGCGGGCCGCCGACCTCGCCCAGCGGGTCACGGCCGCCGCGTACGCCGTCACGCACTCCGAGGGCGCGCGGGAGCGCAGCGCCCTGATCGCCGCCGAACTCGCCTACCGGCACGCCTCCCTGGCGCTGGCCGCCGCCGAGAAGTCCGCCGCCGCGCAGAAGCGCGAGCTGGCCGACGCGCGCACCCTGCACTCCGCCTGGCAGGCCGCCGAGGCCGTGCTGCGCCACCGCGCCGCCGCCGACCGTGTCGCGCGCGTGTCCGCCGCCATCCAGGAGGCCGAGCGGGACGCCGCGCCCGCCCTCGCCGCGCGTGCCAAGGCCGCCGTGGACCTCGTACGGGCCCTGCACACGGCCGCCGGCAGCGCCGAGGCCCTCGCCAACGAGGAGGAGGAGCGCTCCGCCGCGCTCCAGGAGGTCAGCGACTGCGCCTACCGCGACTCCACCACCGCCGCGACCGAGGCACAGCGCGCCCGCAGTGAGGCCGGACATCTGCGCCAGCGTCTCACCGAGGTCGAGCAGGAGACCGCCGAGGCCGTCCGCGCCGGCTGGCTCGACGACAGCGCACCGGACGCCGACCCGGCCCGTGCCGCGCTCGCCGCCAGCGACGCCGAGAAGACCGCCGTCACCGCCTGGGACGCGGCCCGCGAGGCCGCCCGCAAGGTCACCGAGCACGCGCGCGAGGCGGCCGCCGCCGAGTCCCGTGCGGAGCTGACCGCGGCCCGCGCCGCCGACGCCGCGACGGCGACCGAGCGCGCCTACGAGGCCGAGCGGCGCCTCGCCGAGTCCCTGGCCGCCGAGGAGCGGCTCGCGGAACTGCTGAGCCTGCCCGGCGCGCCCGCGGCCGCGCACGCCGGGGTGCCCGGTCCACGGTCCGGCGCCGACGACACGATGGGGGCCGCAGGCGGCCCGACCGAGGCGGGACCCGGCCGGCAAGCGGACGGCTCCGCGGGCGGGCGCGCCGGAGAACCGACGGGACCGGGCGCCGACGGCACCCCAGGTGCCGAAGGACCCCTCGCCCCCGAGGAACTCGACCGCTTCGCCGACGAGTTGCGTGCGCTTCTCGACGACGCCGTGTCGACCGCCGAACGGCACCTGTTCGACCTGCGCACCGCCGCCGCCGACGACTCCCGCATCCTCGGCGCGCTCGGCGACGGCGGACTGCTGCCGCCCGGCCCGGACGTGCTGGCCACGGTGGAGTTCCTCGGCGAGCACGGTATTCCGGCACTGCCCGGTTGGCGCTATCTCGCCCAGGCCGTCGACCCCGCCGACCACGCGCGCGTGCTAGCCGCCCGGCCGGAGCTCGTCGACGGTGTGATCATCACCGACCCGGACACACACGCGCGTGCCCGTGACGCGCTCGCCGACGCCGCCCTGCTGCCGCGCTCCGCCGTCGCCGTCGGCACGGCGGCCGCCCTGCTCGCCCCGACCCCCGCCGCCGACGCCACCCCGGGCGACGTGTTCCTCGTGCCGCCGAACCCGGCCATGCACGACGAACACGCCGCCGACGAGGAACGCCAGGCGCTGCGCGCGCGGGCCACCGCACGCGACGAGGAGATCCGCGCCCTGGCCGCCCGCCTCGGCAAGGACCGCGAACTGGCCGCCCGGCTCGCCTCCTGGCGCACCGGCTGCCCCGCAGGCCGCCTCACCGAACTGGCCCGGACCGCCCAGGAAGCCCGCGCGTTCGCCGAGGAGGCCGAGGCCGAGCTGGCCGAGGCGCGCACCCTGCGCGCGGAGGCCGACGAGGTCGCCGCCGAGGCCGTACAGGTCCGCGACGAGCGGCAGGAGGCCGCGCAGCGGGCCCGCCGCGCCGCCGACGCCCTCGCCGGACTCGCCTACCGGCTGCGCGAGCGGGCCGGCTGGCAGGCCCGCCTGCGGGAACTCGCCGACGAGGCAGCGGAGTCCGAAGCCCGCGCCCAGGCCTGCCTGGAGCGTGCCCGCGCCGCCGACGAGGACCGCCGCGCCGCCCAGCGCGCCGCCGACGACACCCGCCGTACCGCGCGTGCCCTGCGGGCCGAGCGCTCCGAGATCGCCGGCGCCCCCGACGACGTACCGGAAGAGGACACGGACGCCCCCACGGCGTCCCTGCCCGCCCTCCGCGAGGCCTACCGGGCCGCCTCCCAGGTGTACGAGAAGGTCGGCGTCGGCGCGGACCTGCGCGCCGAACAGGCCCGCGCGGAGAGCGACGAGAGCGCCGCCCGCGCCGAACTGGACCGGCTCAGCAACAAGGTCCGCACCCGCGCCGAGCAGCTGCTTCAGTCGCCCGACGGCTCCGACGGGCCGTCCCGGCAGGCGGCCGCCGCACGCGCGGAGGAGCTGGTGCAGCTCCTGGAGACCCGTATGTCCAGCGCGAGCGAGCAGCTCGGCCGGCTGCGCGGCGAGGCCGAGCGACACGCCCCCGAGGACGGCGAGGCGCACACCGAGCTGCCCGAGGAGCTCGTCCCGCGCGACGCCGAGCACGCCCAGGCGCTGCTGCGCACCGCCACGGGCGAACTCGCCGCCCGCACCGGGGCCCTGGCCGAGGCCCGCGAGGCGCACGCCGAGCTGCTGGAGGCCCACCGGGCCGCCGAGGACGCGGCCGGCGGCTTCGACGAGATCGCCGCGATGCTCCGGGACCTGCTGCGCGAACACTCCGCCGAGGAGGAGCAGGAGGAACCCGAGCCGTACCCCGGGAGCCTGGAAGAGGCCCGGCAGTCCGCCGCCGAGGCCCGCCGCTCACTGCGTGGCTGCGCCGCCGACCTGTCCGCCGCCGAGGCGGCCGTGCGCGAGGCGAGCGACGTACTCGTCCGGCACGCCAACTCCACGCGCTACGAGCAGGTCCGCACCCCGGCCCGGCAGCAGATCCGCGAGCTGCCCGCGTCCGCGCTGCCCGAGCACGCCCAGAAGTGGGCCGACGCCTTCGCACCCCGACTGCGCGTCCTGACCGACGAGCTGGCGCAGCTGGAGCGCAACCGCGACTCGATCGTGGACCGGCTGCGGGGGCTCGTGGAGTCGGCGCTGGCCACACTCAGGTCCGCCCAGCGGCTCTCCCGGCTGCCGGAGGGGCTCGGGGAGTGGTCGGGACAGGAGTTCCTGCGCATCCGCTTCGAGGAACCCGATCAGGCCACCCTCACCGAACGCCTCGGCGAGGTCATCGACGAGGCCACGCGCGCGGCCGTGAAGAAGAACTCCGACCTGCGCCGCGACGGCGTGTCACTGCTGCTGCGCGGCGTCGCGGCGGCGCTGCAGCCCAAGGGCGTGGCCGTCGAGATCCTCAAGCCCGACGCCGTACTGCGGGCCGAGCGCGTCCCGGTCGGACAGATGGGCGACGTGTTCTCGGGCGGCCAGCTGCTCACGGCGGCCATCGCGCTGTACTGCACGATGGCCGCGCTGCGCTCGAACGACCGGGGGCGGGACAAGCACCGTCACGCCGGCACGCTGTTCCTGGACAACCCCATCGGCCGCGCCAACGCGACGTACCTGCTGGAGCTCCAGCGCGCCGTGTCCGACGCGCTGGGCGTGCAGCTGCTCTACACCACCGGTCTGTTCGACACGACCGCCCTGGCGGAGTTCCCGCTGGTCATCCGCCTGCGCAACGACGCCGACCTGCGGGCGGGCCTGAAGTACATCAGCGTGGAGGAACACCTTCGGCCCGGCCTGCCCCAGCAGCCCCAGGCGGGAGAAGCGGGGCACAGCGAGATCACGGCGACGAGGATGTACAAGAAGCCGGCCCCGAGCGCTCCGTAGGGCGCCCGGGTACCGGCCGGGCCGCGCCGGCGGCCCGGCCCGTGATCGCCCAACCCGTGATCGCCCGGCGCGCAGGCGGCCGGCGCCATGCCTGAGCACCCCGCCTCAGGGGTGCGACAACTGCCCGGCGCCGCCCCGCCGGCGTATCCGCTCCTGCTCGCTCAGGGCCGCGCGCTCCTCGCGGCGGCGGGCGCGTCGCTCACGGCGCAGTGAGCGGGCCGTACTGCTCGGCTCGGACACCACGCCGTACCGCTGGCTCCACACCTGGCGGGTCACCCACACGTCGACCACGGCCCAGGTGGCCACCACCGTGCTCGCCACACTGCTGATCACCATGGGGAAGGCCAGCCAGGTCCCGGCCAGCGTGCACAGGAACGCCACCATCGCCTGGATCAGCGTCACCGCGATGATCAGGACCGCCCGCACCGCCGCCGTACGCACCGGGTCCGGCAGCGGGTGCCGCCGGGCGGGCTCCTCGACCCACAACGGCCGGTAGTCCTGCTGCTGTTCACCGGCGGCCTCCCTGGCGCGCCCGGGCGCCGGAACGTCGCGATCCGGGGCCTCCACGCCCCACCGTGCCGTCGAGCGTCCCGCCACGCTCTCCTCCGGCGCCTCGCGCCGCTCCGCCGTGCCCATCACCGTGTCACTCCCCACCGCCAGCAGACCGCTCGCCCCGGAGTCACAGGACTCCGACTCCCCAGTGGCTGCCCGGCTTGCGCTGTTTTACGCCGCCGGGGTGCGGGATGCGGCTCCTGTGGCCGATTCCGCCCCCATTTCCCGTAGAGAAGGACGCACGGGAGCGCGGGAAGATTCCCTGTCGGCGAAAAAAACAAGCCAACCGCCCGGCCGTGACATCCCGGTCGGGCCGGGCGCGGGTACCGGATCGCGGTGGCAATCTCCCGTAATGCCCGGACAACTCGCCTTCTCTCGCGGCGGGAGCGGAAGTTCACCTTCCGGACGTGCCTTCGAGTTAACTGTGAGGCGGTAGTAGGCTCGCGCCGTTTGTTGACGTACATGTGCGCCCCCGACCTGCGGGGGTCGAGCTGGGGGAGGCCATGCGCTTTCGCGGGAAGTCCATCCGCCGGAAGATCGTGGCGCTGCTTCTCGTGCCGCTGGTGTCCCTGACCGCCATCTGGGGTTTCGCAACGGTACTCACCGGGCGTGAAGTCGCCCGGCTGTTCCACGTGACGGACGTCAGACAGGACATCGGCTACCCCGCCGAGGACACCGTCCGCGTCCTCCAGCAGGAACGCCGGCAGACCCTCGTCTACCTCGCCGACCCGCGGGCCGCCGACGCCCTCTCCGCGCTGCAGCGCACCCGCACCGCCACCGACCGGGCGATCGCCAGGATCCGGAAGAACGCCGGTGACCACGACGTCCTCGACGCCATGGACGCGGACGACAGCGAACGCCTCACCGCCGCCCTCGACGCCTTCGACGGCCTCGACTCCCTGCGCCGCACCGTCGAGGCGGGCACGGTCACCCGCGCTCAGGCCCTGCGCCTCTACAACCGCCTCGTCGACCCCTGCTTCACCCTGCTCGGCGCGCTCGAAGGCATCGACGACGTCGAACTGGACGCGCAGGCCCGCGCGATGGTCAACATCAGCCGCGCCCGCGAACTGCTCTCCCGTGAGGACGCGCTGCTCGGCTCCTCCCTCGTCGTCGGCCGGCTCACCCGCCACGAGACCCGCGACATCTCCGACCTCGTCGCCCAGCGCACCGTCCTGTACGACGTCAGCCTGCCGCTGCTGCCCGCCGCCGAACGAGAACGCTACGAACGCTTCTGGAACAACGCCACCACGGCCCCCCTGCGCGCGGCCGAACAGACCGCCGCCGGCACCGATTCCGGCACGCCCCGCGGTGTCACGGCGCAGAGCTGGGACGCCGCCGCCGCGAGCGTGCTGGACGACCTCGGCACCCTTGACGACCAGGTGGGCGACCGCTTCCAGGACCGCACCCGCCCCGTGGCCGTCGAGGTCATCGTGCAGGCGGCCGTCGCGGGCCTGCTCGGGCTGGTCGCGCTCGTGCTCTCCCTCGTCCTGTCGGTCCGGGTCGGCCGCGGCCTCATCCGCGACCTGCGCCAGCTGCGCCTGGAGGCGCACGAGGCCTCCGGGGTCCGGCTGCCCAGCGTGATGCGCCGCCTGTCCGCCGGCGAGCAGGTCGACGTCGAGACCGAGGCGCCGCGCCTGGAGTACGACAAGAACGAGATGGGCGAGGTCGGCCAGGCCCTCAACACCCTTCAGCGGGCCGCCGTCGAGGCCGCCGTCAAACAGGCCGAACTGCGCTCCGGCGTCTCCGAGGTCTTCGTCAACCTCGCCCGCCGCAGCCAGGTGCTGCTGCACAAACAGCTCACCCTGCTCGACGCGATGGAACGCCGCACCGAGGACACCGACGAACTCGCCGACCTCTTCCGCCTGGACCACCTCACCACCCGCATGCGGCGGCACGCCGAGGGTCTGGTGATCCTCTCCGGCGCCGCGCCCTCCCGGCAGTGGCGCCGCCCCGTGCAGCTGATGGACGTCGTGCGGGCCGCCGTCGCCGAGGTCGAGGACTACGAACGCATCGAGGTCCGGCGGCTGCCCCGCGTCGCCGTCACCGGCCCGGCCGTCGCCGACCTCACCCACCTCGTGGCCGAACTCCTGGAGAACGCCACCGTCTTCTCGCCGCCGCACACCGCCGTACAAGTCCTCGGTGAGCGGGTCGCCAACGGCTTCACGCTGGAGATCCACGACCGGGGGCTCGGCATGACGGCCGAGGCACTCCTGGACGCCAACCTGCGCCTGGCCGAGACCCCCGAGTTCGAACTCTCCGACACCGACCGGCTCGGCCTGTTCGTGGTCAGCCGGCTCGCCCAGCGCCAGAACGTCCGGGTCTCCCTCCAGCCGTCGCCCTACGGCGGTACCACCGCGGTCGTCTTCATCCCCGACGCGCTGCTGAGCGACGACGTACCGGACACCAACGGCCTCGGTTTCCGCCTCGACCGGGACCGCCCCGCGAAGGGCACCGGGCAGGCGGCGGGTGCCGTCGGACGCTCCGCGGTGCCGGCGCAGCTGCCCGGCGGGCCCACCTCGCTGCTGGACGGCCCCGTCGAGCTTGAGGCGCCCGTGGATCTCGACGCCATCGACGACTTCCCCGGTGTCCTGGCCGACGAGGAGAGCGAGCGCGGCGGACTGTTCCGGCCCCGCCGCTCCCGTTCCCGCGCCGACGACCCGGCGTCCGCCTCCGCGTCCGTCGACCGCATGCCGCGCGACGACGCCGGTGAGCGCGGCCCCATACCGTTGCCGCGGCGGCAGGCCCCCAAACTGGTCAGCTCGCACGGCAAGCCCGTCACCGACCAGCGCACCCGGCGCGACGAAGGGGACGAGCAGGCCGTCACCGCGTCCCGCCGCCCCGAGACGGGCGGGCCGGCCCCGCTGCCCGCCCGCCGGCGCACCACGGCTTCCCGGCGCCCCGCCGAACTCACCGACCGCGCTGCGGACCGCGGCGCGGCTCCCGCCGACGGCACCGGCCCGCCCCCCGGCGTTCCGGCGCTGCCCCGCCGCCCCCGGACCGGGGCGGCCATCGGTGACGGCGCGGATGCCGCGCCGCGGTCGGACGGCGGCGTGACCGGCCGGCCGGACGGGGACGTCACGGGCCGACCGGCCGTCGGCGCCAGGGAGTGGTCGGAGCCGGGCTTCATCGAGCCGTTGGACGAGGGCCTGGCGCTGCCTCCCGGCGAGCGGGGCCGTTTCGGTGACGGCGCGGCCGAACCCGCCGATGAGCGGGGCCGTTTCGGTGACGGCGCGGCCGAACCCTCCGATGAGCAGGGACGTTTCGGCGGGGGAGCGGTGGACCCCGCGGGCAGGCGGTACCGCTTCGGTGAGCCGGCCGAGCCGACCGGCGAAAGGTTCCGGCAGGATGCCGGCCCGGCCGAGCCCCCCACCGCGGGAGCCTTCCGGCCGGGTGCCGGCCCGGCCGCGCTCACCGGCGAGGAGTCCCGTCCCGGCGGTGGCCCTGTCCGGCCGGCCGGCGAGACAGCCGGGTTCGGCGGCAACGCGGCGGGATTCGACGGCCCGGCGGCCGGCTTCCGCACCGGTCCGAGCCGGCCCGGCGGCGCGCCCCCGACCACCCGCGACACGACCCCACCGGCCGAAGCCACCGGACTCTCCGAAGCCACCGGCCTCTCCGAAGCCACCGGCCTCTCCGACGCCACGGGCACCGGCGGCCCCGCGGGCACCGGGTCGGGCGCGGAGGCGCCCACCGGAGCCCTGCCCCGGCGGGTTCGCCAGGCCAGCCTGGCCCCTCAGCTCAAGCAGGACACCGTACGGCGCGCCGAACGCGCCGCGCAGCCCGCCGACCGCGACGCCGAGGAGGTCCGCAGCCGGATGGCCTCGCTCCAGCGTGGCTGGCAGCGTGGCCGGCGGGAGAACGCCGCGGGCGACGGGGCCCACAACGGCACAGCACAAGGAACGACTAAGGGGGACGGTCGATGACCGCACCGAAGGCGACCGGCCACACGGCGACGAACAAGGGGGAGCTGAACTGGCTCCTGGACGACCTTGTCGACCGCGTCGCCAGCATCCGCAAGGCCGTCGTCCTGTCCGGCGACGGCCTGCCAACGGGTGTGTCCAAGGACCTGACCAGGGAGGACAGCGAGCATCTGGCCGCCGTCGCCTCCGGCTTCCACAGCCTCGCCAAGGGCGTGGGCCGGCACTTCGAAGCGGGCAGCGTCCGGCAGACGGTGGTCGAGCTGGACGACGCCTTCCTCTTCGTCACCGCCGCCGGGGACGGCAGCTGCCTCGCCGTCCTCTCCGACGCCGACTCCGACGTCGGGCAGGTCGCCTACGAGATGACGCTCCTGGTCAAGCGGGTCGGCGTGCATCTGGGCGCGGCGCCGCGCACCGATCTCCCCGCAGGCGGGTAGTGGGATGACATGAGCGGAGACGGTCAGGGAAGAAACCACTGGTTCGACGACGACGCCGGACCGGTCGTCCGTCCGTACGCCATGACGCGCGGCCGTACGGCGAGTACCGCGCAGCACCGGCTGGACCTGATCGCGGTGGTCGTCACGGAACCCGAGGGCGGCGATCCGGAAACGGATCCGACGCTGTCGCCCGAGCATGTGGAGATCGTCGGGCTCTGCCGCGACGAACCGCAGTCGGTCGCCGAACTCGCCGCCGACCTCGACCTGCCGATCGGCGTGGTGCGCGTCCTCATCGGCGACCTCGTGCACGCGGAGCTCGTCCATGTCTCGCGTCCGGTGCCCCCGGCCGAGCTGCCGGACGAGAGCATTCTGCGCGACGTGATCAACGGTCTCCGGGCCCTGTGACCGGTACGGAAGCGGAGTACGGAGTGCTGCCGTGACAGGCCGGCACCCGCCGCACGGACCCCGGGTCCCGGCACGGCGGCCGCCGTGCCGGCGCGAGGATCCGGGACTGCGGCGAGGAGCGGCGGCGACGGCCGGGAACGCCGGCCCGGTCGTACGGCCGTCGGACCCGGCCCGCACGGCCGGACCGACGCCGGCCCGGGCGGCGTACCCGGCCTCGCCACCCCCGGCGGACCCCCTGGCGGCGGCCACGGCCGGCCGTCGCCCGACCCCCATCTAGCAGGAGAAGAGACCGATGATCTTCGGGCGTTCTGAGCGAGGCAAGCCCCCGGTCGAGCCGGTCACGCTCAAGATCCTCGTGGCCGGTGGCTTCGGCGTGGGCAAGACGACCCTCGTCGCAGCGGTCAGCGAGATCAGACCGCTGCGCACCGAGGAACTCCTCACCGAGGCCGGGCGTCCGGTCGACGACACCAGCGGGGTGGAGGGCAAGCACACCACCACGGTGGCCATGGACTTCGGCCGCATCACGCTGCGCGAGGACCTGGTGCTGTACCTCTTCGGCACACCGGGGCAGGAACGGTTCTGGTTCATGTGGGACGAGCTGTCCGAGGGCGCGCTCGGCGCCGTCGTCCTCGCCGACACCCGCCGTCTGGAGGACTGCTTCGCCGCCGTGGACTACTTCGAGCGGCGCTCCATCCCCTTCGTCGTGGGGGTCAACTGCTTCGAGGGAGCGTCCCGTTACCCGGCGGGGGCCGTCCGGCAGGCCCTCGACCTGGACGAGGGCGTCCCCGTCCTGCTGTGCGACGCGCGTGACCGGGAATCGGTGAAGGACGTGCTCATCGGGGTGGTCCAGCACGCGATGGACTACGCGGCCGACCGCCGCCAGGCCGCCCTCGGCTGACCGGCGGGCACGGCCCGTACCCCCGCCGACCGGGGTACGAGCCGTGGTCAAGAGAGGGCGGCACGTACGCGCGCGTGCCGCGAACCGCTACACGCCGTCCTCCTCCAGCCAGCCGAAGCTCTTCTCCACGGCCTTGCGCCAGTTGCGGTACTCGCGGTCGCGTACCGACGGCTCCATCGCCGGCGACCACTGCGCGTCCCGCTGCCAGTGCGACTTCAGCTCGTCCAGGTCGTTCCACACGCCCGTCGCCAGACCGGCCGCGTAGGCGGCGCCCAGACAGGTCGTCTCCGACACCCGGGGCCGGATCACCGGCACACCGAGGACGTCCGCCTGGTGCTGCATGAGCAGGTTGTTCTTCGTCATGCCGCCGTCGACCTTCAGGGTGGTGATCCGCACCCCGGAGTCCTGGTACATGGCGTCCACGACCTCCCGGGTCTGCCAGCTCGTCGCCTCCAGCACCGCGCGCGCGAGATGGGCCTTCGTGACGTACCGGGTGAGACCGGTGACCACACCGCGCGCGTCGGAGCGCCAGTAGGGCGCGAACAGGCCCGAGAACGCGGGCACGATGTAGGCTCCGCCGTTGTCCTCGACGCTCGCCGCCAGCGTCTCGATCTCGTCGGCGGTGCGGATGATCCCGAGCTGGTCGCGGAACCACTGGACCAGCGCGCCCGTTATCGCTATGGACCCCTCCAGGCAGTACACCGGCGCCTCCCCGCCGATCTTGTAGCCCATCGTCGTCAGCAGCCCGCTCTTGGACGGCACCGGCCGGTTCCCGGTGTTCAGCAGCAGGAAACTGCCGGTGCCGTAAGTGTTCTTCGCGGTGCCCACGTCGTAGCAGGCCTGCCCGAAGACGGCGGCCTGCTGGTCGCCCAGCGCGGAGGCGACGGGCACGCCGGCGAGCTGCCCGACCGCCGTGCCGTACACCTCGGCGGACGACCTGATCTCGGGCAGGACCGCCTCGGGCACGTTCATGGCGCTCAGGATGCCCGGATCCCACTGCAGCGTCTCCAGGTTCATCAGCAGGGTGCGGCCGGCGTTGGTGACGTCGGTGACGTGCCGGCCGCCGTCGGGGCCGCCGGTGAGGTTCCAGATCAGCCAGGAGTCGATGGTCCCGAAGGCGATCTCGCCGCGTTCGGCCCGCTGCCTCAGGCCGGGCACATGGTCCAGCAGCCAGGCCGCCTTGGGCCCGGAGAAGTAGCTCGCCAGCGGCAGTCCGGTCGGCTCGCGGAAGCGGTCCTGGCCGTCCGCGCCGCCCAGTTCCCTGCACAGGGCCGCGGTGCGGGTGTCCTGCCAGACGATCGCGTTGTGCACGGGCTTGCCCGTGGCGCGGTCCCACAGGACCGTCGTCTCCCGCTGGTTGGTGATGCCGAGGGCGCTCAGCTGGTCGGCGCGCAGCCCGGCCTTGGCGAGTGCTCCGGCCACCACGGCCTGCACCTTGGACCAGATCTCGGTCGCGTCGTGCTCCACCCAGCCCGGTTGGGGGAAGATCTGGCGGTGCTCGCGCTGGTCGACGGCGACGACGGCACCGCCGTGGTCGAAGACGATGCAACGGCTGGATGTGGTGCCCTGGTCGATGGCGGCGACGTACTTCTCGGCGGTGTCCGTCATGGCTGTCCCTGGGTCGCTGGGTCGCTGGGTCGGATCGCTGGGCATGCGGCGTGATGGGCGGGAGGCCGCGTCGCGGTCGCTGGGGTCAGAAGGCCAGGTTGTAGACCAGGCCCGCGAGCGCCCCGCCGATCAGCGGGCCGACCACCGGGATCCAGGCGTAACCCCAGTCGGACGTGCCCTTGTTCGGGATCGGCAGGAACGTGTGCACGATGCGCGGGCCGAGGTCGCGGGCCGGATTGATGGCGTAACCGGTGGGCCCGCCGAGGGACAGGCCGATCCCCACCACGAGCAGCGAGACGATCAGCACCGTGGTGCCGGACTCGCCGAGCCCCTTCGTCAGCCCGAAGGCGAGAACGGGCAGCACGAGGGCCATCGTCGCGATGATCTCGGTGACGAGGTTGGCGACCGGGTTCCGGATCTCCGGGATGGTCGAGAAGATGCCCAGCGTCGGCACCGGTTCGTCGGCCGTGCCCTCGGTGGTGCCCTCCTTGCGGACGTTGGCCTGGAACTGCGCGAAGTACACCAGGTAGGCGAGAACGGCACCCAGCATCGCGCCGACGGTCTCGCCCAGAAGATAGACCCAGACCTTGTCCCATTTTCCGGTGTCCACGGCGATGCCGATGGTGACCGCGGGATTGAGCTGGCCCCCGGAGAGGGGAGCGGCGGTGTACGCGCCCGCGAGGACGCCGAAGCCCCACCCGAACGCGATGACGACCCAGCCCGAGGCCCGCGCCTTGGAATACCTGAGGGTGACGGCGGCACACACACCGGCACCGAACAGGATCAGGATCGCGGTTCCGATGACCTCGCCGACGAAAATGTCTCCATTGCTCATGGCGGCTCCCTTGGCGCCGGCCGTGGGCGCTCGGCCCCGGCCTCCGTGCAGGAAAGTTCGTGGCGACTTCAGCCGGAGGCAGGGAGGCCCCGCGCCCCGCCCGGCGTCCGTGACGAGCGTGCCGTCGCAGCCGTATCGCCAGGAGGGACGGGCCGTGAGCAGGACAGACCCGTGGCGCAGTGCCTGATAACGCCGAGAATGTACGGCGATGTCGGCTGACACCGGGAAGTGTTCACCGGCGCCACGGGGGCGTCAAGGCTGCCGACGGCAGCGGTGACGGCGACGCGCCCGGCGGCCCCGTCACCGCTGGCGGGTCCCGACGGACAGATACGGGAAGGGAGTTCACCACCCTGGCTCAGCGGCCGCGTACCCGGCCTGGGCCGTCGCCGCGCCCGAGCCGCGCCGGACCTCATGGCCCGGCAGTCCGGCGCGTCCCAGCACCCAGCTCGCCCCGCGCAGCGCCTTGGCCGCCTTCTTCAGCGGAGCGAGCTGAGCGGCGGCCTGGCGATGGTCGCTCACACTTCCCGGTGCGCACACGACGGTCGCGAGGGAGAGCGTGACCGGCCTGCCACCCGCCGACCAGGGCGCGTCGAGCACGGTGGCGACCAGCGGATCGAGTGCCTGCTCCTCGGCCAGCACCAGGAAGTCGTCCCCGCCGATGTGCCCCACGCGCGCGTGCCCCGACGCGGCCTGCTGCAACGCCCGCCCCACCGACCGGATCAGCTCGTCGCCCGCGGCGAACCCGGCACCGTCGTTGACCTCCTTGAAGTGGTCGATGTCCAGCCAGCTGAGCGCGAACGTCCGGCCGTCCGCGAGCCACCGGTCCACCTCGCCCGTGATCGCGTCCGAACCGGGCAGCCGGGTCAGCGGATTGAGCCCGGCCGCCTCCTCGACCCGGCTCTCGGCCAGCGCCCGCACCAGGTCCGCGAGCCGTACGACACCCACGCACCGGCCATGCCGGTCGACCACCGCGACATCGTCCGAGGTCCGGTCCCGGCAGCCGATCGCGACGACGTCCAGCACCTCCCAGGCGGTGGCGTCGACACCGACCGTGCGGGGCGCGTCCCCCAGCTTGAACGCCGGCCGGTCGGCGTACAGCGCGTGCCCGTAGCGGCCGGACATCGACAGCAGGAAGCGGGAGCGGTGCACCGACCGCACGGGCCGGCCGTACTGGTCCGCCAGCAGCACACCGGAGACGTCCGGCGAGCCGGTCAGCAGCGCGCGCACCTGCCCCGCCGAGGCGGTCACCGGCAGCACGGCGGCAGGGCGCACGAACTCCCGCACCGACGGCCCCGAGCGGGGCTCACCGATGGCATCAGGGGAGCGGGGCGGAACGTATACGTCCGCGGCGGGGATCCGGGCCGGCGGCGCGAACAGCTCGCCCTGGGCCAGCTGCGCCCCGGCCGACAGCGCCCCCGCGCACTGCAGTTCCGTCTCGACCCCCTCCACCGCGACCAGGGCACCCAACTCCTCGCACAGGGTGCGCATCGCCCGTACCGCGGCGGGCCGGGCCAGCAGCGAGGCGTCGAGCTTGACCAGGTCGGGGGCGAGGTCGGTGAGCAGCCGCAGCGGTACGTCGCCGTCCCCGATGCCGTCCGCGCTGATCCGGAACCCCTGCTCGCGCAGCGCGGCCACCGCCTCCAGCAGGGCCTGCTGCGGCACGTGCGTGTAGGGCGGAACCACGTCCAGCGTCACCTCCCAGGGCAGCCGCCCGGCCGCACGCACGGCGTCGTGCAGCGGGGTGAGGCCGCCGAGGTCGGCGAGGGTGGCCGCGAACACGTTGAGGTGCAGCGGCAGCAGGGTCTCCTTGCGTGTCGCGGCATGGAGCGCCAACACCGTGAGGTGCCCGTCGAGTTCGGGATCCCGGCGGGCCTCGGCGAGGACGTCACCGGTCTCCGGGCGGGCGAGTGTCTCCAGTGCGGCGACCGCGCCCGTCCTCAGGTTGACCACCGGCTGGAAGGCGAAGCGGAGAGTGTCCGTCCAGGAGTGCACGGGAGCATGATTGCGCCGCACGTGTGCTCCCAGGCCCAGTTCATAAGACGTTCACGCAGCATTCCGGGGTGATCACACAGCGTGGACGACATCTCTGGTCACTCGTGTCACACGACGGGTTCCCGGGTCTGCGTCACCGCACCGCGACCACCGCCGAACCATGCCCGAAAAGCCCCTGGTTGGCGGAGATTCCCACCCGCGCCCCGGCGATCTGCCGGTCGCCCGCCGTGCCTCTCAGCTGCCAGGTCAGCTCGCACACCTGGGCGATGGCCTGGGCCGGCACCGCCTCCCCGAAGGAGGCCAGCCCGCCACTGGTGTTGACGGGTGTCCGGCCGCCCGGGGCCGTCGCGCCCTCCCGCAGGAGCTTCGCCCCCTCGCCCTCGCCGCACAGCCCGAGATCCTCGTACCACTGCAGCTCCAGCGCGGTGGACAGGTCGTAGACCTCGGCGACGGACAGGTCCTCGGGGCCCAGACCAGCCTCTTCGTAGGCCACCCGGGCGATGGACGCCCGGAAGCTCTCGTCCGCGGGCCGCACGGCGAGCGCCGAGTCGGTGGCGATGTCCGGCAGGTCCAGCACCGTGCTGGGGAAGCACGGGGTCACCGTCGACACCGCGCGGATCCGAACCGGATGGGCCGCACCGTGCCGACGTGCGAAGTCCAGGCTGGAGAGCACCAGGGCCGCGCCGCCGTCGGAGGTGGCGCAGATGTCGAGCAGCCGCAACGGATCGGCGACCACCGCGGACGCGGCGACCTCCTCGGCGGTGACCCGCTTGCGGTAGCGCGCGAACGGGTTGAGCGCGCCCATGGCCGCGTTCTTCACCTTGACCAGGGCGAAGTCCTCCGGTGTGTCCCCGTGCACCGCCATCCGCCGCCGCGCGTACAGACCGAAGTACGTCGGGTTCGTCGCGCCCAGCAGACGGAAGCGCAGCCAGTCCGGGTCGTCGGGGCGGTCCCCGCCGGCGGGCCGGAAGAACCCCTTGGGTGCCGCGTCCGCCCCCACCACGAGGACGACGTCCGCGAGCCCGGCGAGGATCTGCGCCCGTGCCGCGGCGATCGCCTGGGCTCCGGAGGCGCATGCCGCGTACACACTGGTGACCCTGGCCCCCTGCCAGCCCAGGGCCCTGGCGAACGTCGCTCCCGCCACATACCCGGGATAGCCGCCACGCACCGTGTCCGCGCCCACGACCGAACCGACGTCGGCCCAGGCGAGACCGGCGTCCGCGAGCGCCGCACGGGCCGCCGCCGTCCCGTACTCCACGAAGGGGCGTCCCCACTTGCCCCAGGGATGCATGCCCGCGCCGAGCACCGCCACGTCCCTCGTCACACCCTCACCCCCGTCGGCCGCCAGTGCCAGGTCGTCCAGGTGGTCTCCGCGTCCTCGTGGAGCACTCCGGGGACGACCTCCACCTCCATGCCCACCGTCAGATCGGCGACGGTGACCCCGGGAGCCGCCTGCCCCAGCACCACGATCCGCTCGGCCTCCAGCTCCACCGCGATCAACGCGTAAGGCTCCCAGGGAAGTTCCCGGTCGCTCACATAGGGTGACGGCGGACGGTAGTGGCTGTCCGTATACGACCAGATTCGCCCCGTTCGTGACAGCGGTGCCTCCTCCAGTGAGGCGCCCTGGCAGTGCGGATTGCGGCAGTACGTGTCCTCGCGCGGGAAGAAGACCGTGGCGCAGGACGGGCAGCGGGTGCCCAGGAGCCGGAAGTCGTCGTCCTCGCCGGCGAACCAGCCGGCCACCGCGGGTGTGCGTGAGTGCGGCACAGGTCCTCCTCGCCAACTTTCTGACGTAGCGTCAGGAGTGTGCCACGGGCGACCGGAAAACGGCAGGGTGCCCACCGCGGTGTTGCCGGCCGCCCCGCCGTGCTTCCGGGGGAATCGCCTCCGATCGCTTCCCGGCCGGAACGCCTGCCTGGTAGATGCAGGAGGCATGACACGACTCACCCGGGCGGTCCGCGGTCTCGTTACCGCACTCGCCGCCCTGCTGGCCGTCACCGCCTCCTCCGCCACGGCCCACGCGAAGACGGAGCCCGGAGCGCCGAAGGACTTCGTAGCCCTGTCCACCGTGGACCCCACGATCCTCCAGGAGATGCGCTACTTCACCCCGCACAACTTCGTCGGCGAGCGCATCGACGGCTACGAGCAGCCGATCTGCATCCTCACCCGCCCGGCCGCGGACGCCCTCCACAGGGCCCAGCTGAAGCTGCTGCGCAAGGGCTACACCCTCAAGGTCTACGACTGCTACCGGCCGCAGCGAGCCGTCGACCACTTCGTCCGCTGGGCCAAGGACCTCGACGACCAGGCGATGAAGGGCGAGTTCTACCCGAACGTCGACAAGACCCGTCTGTTCGAGGACGGTTACATCGCCGAGAAGTCCGGCCACAGCCGCGGCTCGACCATGGACCTCACGATCGTGAGACTTCCGGCGAGGCCGACCCGGCCCTACCACCCCGGAGAGCCACTCGTCCCCTGCTTCGCGCCCAAGAACGAGCGTTTCCCCGACAACTCCGTCGACATGGGCACGGGGTTCGACTGTTTCGACCCCCTTGCGCACACGATGGACCCGCGCATCCAGGGCGAACAGAGGACCAACCGACTGCTGCTCAAGAACACCCTCGAAAGCCTCGGATTCGTGAACCTCGCGGAGGAGTGGTGGCACTTCACCTACCAGCCCGAGCCCTATCCGGACACCTACTTCGACTTCCCCGTGTCCTGGAAGTCGCTCATCAGCGGGCGCTGAGCGGACAGCGGAAGACGCCCTTCTTCTGATCGGATACAGTCCGCGCGTGTCCGAAACTCAGCACTCCACTGCCAACTCCGTACCGGACTCCCACTGTTCGAGCTGCGGGTCGCCCTATGGAGAGGGCGTTTCCGGCTGGCCGCGCACCTGCCCGTCGTGCGGGACCGTCGCCTACCGCAATCCGCTCCCCGTGGCGGTCGCGCTCCAGCCCGTGTACGACACCAAGGGCACCGCCCTCGTCGTGATCACCCGGACTGTCGCCCCCGCGCGCGGGGGCACGGCACTGCCCGGCGGCTACGTCGACGACCGGGAGGACTGGAAGCAGGCCGTCGTACGCGAACTCAAGGAGGAGACCGGTATCGACGCGGCCGCGCGCGATGTGCGGCTGGTGGACGCCATGAGCTCGCCCGACGGCCACCTGCTGCTGTTCGGACTGCTCCCGGAACGCCCGGTGGAGGCACTGCCGCCCTCCGCTCGCACGAACGAGACCGAGGGCTGGCAGCTGCTGCGCCGACCCGAGGAACTCGCCTTCCCGCTGCACACCGCGGCCGTACGGGCCTGGTTCAGCGGCCGGTACGTCTGAGGCACGCGGCTCAGCCGAGCCGCGCACCGCACCGCAAGGACCGGCCCCGCCGAACCGCTGGGCCGGAACCCACGGGGCCGGCTCAGCGCAGCCCTCGCACGGGGGCTGCTCAGCGACGGCCTTCGTACCCGGCCGGGCAGGCGCAGCGCAGTCCTCGCACCCGGCCGGGCAGGCTCAGCCCAGACCCCGTACGCGCACCGGGTAGGACGGCTCGGCGGAACCGTCCACCCGCTCCCGGGTGACCGCCACCGCACCGCCCTGCCGGCGGGCGACGTAGCGCTCGATCTCCGTCTCCTCCCAGCCGTCGCCCGCGTCCGCCACGACCAGACCGCCTCCCGTCCGGCCACGCGCGGGCGCCCACACCTCCAGCTCCAGGCGCCCGTCGGCACCGCGCACCGGGATGACCGCTCCCGCCCTCGCGAACACCGGTATCCGCGCCAGCGGCGCGTCGACCAGGACCCGCGCCGGCCCCTCGTAGGCCTGCTCCGTCACCGTGTCGTACCAAAGGCCCCGCGGCAGCTGCACCGCACGCCGGTCGGCACCCGGGTCCAGTACCGGGGCGACCAGCAGACCGTCCCCCAGCAGAAACGTGTCCTCGCAGTCGCGCAGCGCCCGGTCCTCCGGTGCCCCCCACCACAACGGCCGCACATAGGGCGCGCCGGTGCGCCGCGCCAGATGAGCCAGCGTGACGAAGTACGGCAGCAGCCTCCGCCGTTCGAGCAGCGCCACACGCGCGTGCTCCAGCACCTCGGGACCGAACTCCCAGGGCTCCCTGCGTCCCGCCCGCAGACTCGCGTGCGTGCGGAACAGCGGCAGATACGAGCCGAGCTGGAACCACCTGAGGTACAGCTCCGGCGACGGACTGCCGTCGTAACCGCCCACGTCCGGACCCGAGTACGGCACCCCGCACAGACCGAGGCCCAGCACCAGCGACAGCGACGCCCGCAGCCCCGGCCAGCCCGTCGCCACGTCCCCCGACCAGGTCCCCGCGTAGCGCTGCATGCCCGCCCAGCCCGAGCGGGAGAACAGAAACGGCCGCTCCTGGGGCGACAGCCGGCGCAGCCCCTCGTAACCTGCCCGCGCCATGCACAGCGCGTAGACGTTGTGCGCCTCCCGGTGGTCGCCCCCGCGCCCCTCCAGGGCGTGCCGGGCCGACCGCGGCAGGGTCGGCTCCCCGAAAGCGTTGAACGACGTCGGCTCGTTCATGTCGTGCCAGAACCCCGCGAAGCCCTGCCCCAGCCGCTCCTCGTACAGCCCGCCCCACCACGTGCGCACGCGCGCGTGCGTGAAGTCGGGAAAGACCGACTCCCCGGCCCACACCACGCCCCGCACCTCGCGCCCCGAGCCGTCCCGCACGAACGCGTCCACGGCCGCGCCACCGTCGTAGACGGCGTTGCCCGGCGCGGCCCGCACGGCCGCGTCGACGATCGACACCAGCCGGATCCCGTCCCGCCGCAGCTCGTCGGCCAGCTGGGGCAGCTTCGGGAAACGCTCCTCGTCGACCGTGAACACCTGGTGGTCGTCATAGTGGTCGATGTCCAGGTGCACGGCGTCCAGCGGCAGACCGCGCTCCTGGTAGCCCGCGACGATCCGGCGCACCTCCTGCTCGCTGCCGAAGCCCCACCGCGCGTGATGGTGACCCAGAGCCCACGACGGCGGGAGCGCGGGCGCCCCGGTCAGCGACGCCCAGGTGTGCAGCACGCGCGCGGGAGTACCCACCATCACCCAGCAGCGCAGCGGACCGCCGTCCATCCGCACCTCGCAGCGCCCCGCCCGGTCGTGCCCGGACCCGGCGCCCTCCTCACCTTCCCGCAGGACCACGGTGCCGTCCCACGTGGAGTCGTGGAACACCAGGTGCGTACCGGCGTCGGCCACCACCAGCTGCACCGGCATCGTCAGATACAGCGGATCGTCGCCGGGCCCGAACGCCCTGCCGGGATCGGTGTTCCACAGCCGGTACGTGCCGTCCCGCAGCCGGGGGCCCGACGCCCGGCCGCCCAGACCGAAGAAGCGAGCGTCCGCCGCCACCTCGGACCGCTGCATCCACCGTGCCGTGCCCCCGCCGACCGGCTCCCACCAGCGCGGCGGCAGATCCCGCCGCAGGGTCACCCCGCCGGGCGTGCAGACCTCCACCGCGCCGTGCCGCGAGACGGTGACCGTCACACGCTCGGCGACCACCCGCCAGCCACCGTCCTTGTCCGGCTCCAGCACCGCCCGCGGATCCGGCTCCGGACAGCTCACCGCGAGCGCGTACGACGGCTGCGGACCCGCCCCGTCCCACCCCCAGAACACGGCCCCGTTCACCGCGACGGTGATCCGCAGCTCGGACCGGCCGAACCGGATCAGCCCACCACCGGGCCCCGGCTCCACGTCCTCCACCTGACCCGGCACCCGTGCCCGCTCGGCCCCCCGCCGCGGCAGCCCGGCGGCATCGATCCGCCTCCTGCGCCACGCGGCCCGCACGGTACGCAACCCCCGAGCCGCCCTCCCCGAACCGACCACACTCACCGAACGCACCAGGTCACGACCGTCCATGCTGCTCACCCTGCCACTGAGCACCCCACGCGCGCGTGTCGTTCAACTGCCGTTCACCCGTGCCAGGACCACATCTTCACGACACCGACTATGTGGGGCGCACCCTGGTGTAGAAGTCGATCACATGGCATCGTCCCTGTCAGCCGCGTCACGCGCACACCCCAGCCCGTGCGCGGACCGACGCACACGACGCGCACAGCCCGGGAGCCGCACCCATGTCGACCGCGAACCCTCAGCCGCTCTGGCAGCCCGATCCCGAGCGGATCGCCCAGGCCCGCATCACCCGGTTCCAGGGATGGGCCGCCCAGCACCACGGCGCCCCGGCCGAAGGCGGCTACCCCGCCCTGCACCAGTGGTCCGTGGACCAGCTGGACACCTTCTGGAAAGCCGTCACCGAGTGGTTCGACGTACGCTTCTCGACGCCCTACGCGCGCGTCCTCGGCGACCGCGCCATGCCCGGCGCCCAGTGGTTCCCCGAAGCCACCCTCAACTACGCCGAGCACGCCCTGCGCGCCGCGGCCGACCGCGCGGACCAGCCCGCCCTCCTGCACGTCGACGAGACCCATGAGCCACGCCCCGTGACCTGGGCCGAGCTGCGCCGCCAGGTCGGCTCGCTCGCCGCCGAGCTGCGCACCCTCGGCGTCCGCCCCGGAGACCGCGTCAGCGGCTACCTGCCCAACATCCCGCAGGCCGTCGTCGCCCTCCTCGCCACGGCCGCCGTCGGCGCCGTCTGGACCTCCTGCGCCCCCGACTTCGGAGCCCGCAGCGTCCTGGACCGCTTCCAGCAGGTCGAACCCGTCGTCCTGTTCACCGTCGACGGCTACCGGTACGGCGGCAAGGAGCACGACCGCCGCGACATCGTCGCCGAGCTCCGCCGCGAGCTGCCCACCGTGCGCGCCGTCGTCCACATCCCGCTGCTCGGCACCGAGGCACCCGAGGGAGCACTGGAGTGGTCGGCGCTGACGGCCGCGGACACCGAGCCCGTCTTCGAGCAGGTCCCGTTCGACCACCCGCTGTGGGTGCTGTACTCCTCCGGCACCACCGGCCTGCCCAAGGCCATCGTCCAGTCCCAGGGCGGCATCCTCGTCGAACACCTCAAGCAGCTCGGCCTGCACTGCGACCTCGGCCCCGAGGACCGTTTCTTCTGGTACACCTCGACCGGCTGGATGATGTGGAACTTCCTCGTCTCCGGCCTGCTCACGGGCACGACGATCGTCCTGTACGACGGCAGCCCCGGCTACCCCGGCACCGGCGCCCAGTGGAAGGTCGTCGAGTGCACGGGAGCCACCCTCTACGGCACCTCCGCCGCCTACGTCATGGCCTGCCGCAAGGCCGGCGTCCGCCCCGCGCGTGACCACGACCTGTCCACGGTCAAGTGCGTCGCCACGACCGGATCCCCCCTGCCCCCCGACGGCTTCCGCTGGCTGCACGACGAGTTCGCAGACAGCGGGGCCGACCTGTGGATCGCCTCCGTCAGCGGGGGCACCGACGTCTGCTCCTGCTTCGCCGGCGGCGTCCCGACGCTCCCGGTGTACACCGGCGAACTCCAGGCCCCCGGCCTCGGCACCGACCTGCAGGCCTGGGACCCCAGCGGCAAGCCCGTCGTCGACGAGGTCGGCGAGCTGGTCGTCACCAACCCCATGCCCTCCATGCCGATCCACTTCTGGAACGACCCCGACGGCAGCCGCTACCACGACAGCTACTTCGACACCTACCCCGGCGTCTGGCGGCACGGCGACTGGATCACGGTCACCTCGCGCGGCACCGTGATCATCCACGGCCGCTCCGACTCCACCCTCAACCGGCAGGGCGTGCGCATGGGCTCGGCCGACATCTACGAGGTCGTCGAGCGCCTGCCCGAGATCAAGGAATCCCTGGTCATCGGCATCGAACAGCCCGACGGCGGCTACTGGATGCCGCTCTTCGTGCACCTCGCGCCGGGCGCCGTCCTCGACGAGGCACTCCAGAACCGCGTCAAGCAGGCGATCCGCGAGCAGCTCTCGCCACGTCACGTACCCGACGAGATCATCGAGGTCCCCGGCATCCCGCACACACTCACCGGCAAGCGCATCGAGGTCCCGGTCAAGCGCCTGCTCCAGGGCACCCCGGTCGAGAAGGCGGTCAACCCGGGCTCCATCGACAACCTGGACCTGCTCGACTTCTACCAGGAACTCGCCCGCAAACGCGCCTGAACCCCCGCACCCCTTCGCTGCCGGCCCCGGACTCGCCAGCACAGCGGCGAAGCCCGGGGCCGGCCGCGCAGCACCGGCCCATTGTCAGTGCCGCCGGTTACGCTGAGTGAGCATTGATCGACTGCGCACTCAGGGGGAAACATGGCGCACACCGACCACCAGACCATGCGACGCGTACTGCGCCGCGAGATCGCCGGCACCATCGGTCTGCTCACCGACGAACACGACTTCCGCGCCATGCGGCGCTACCGCACCTTCACCTTCGACGACCACGCGACCTACCTCCAGCAGGTCGAAGCCGTACTCAGGACCCGCGCCGACCAGGGCACCCACACCACACTGGCTTTGTTCGACCCCGAGGACTACGCCGCCTACTGCGCGGAAGCCGGCCTGGACCCGGAAGCCCCGGCAAGCCGGACCCGGTTCACCGCGCAACTTGCGGCCACAGGCCCCACCATCCCCTACGACGGCCGACCCCTCACCACCCTCGTACCCGCCCTCGTGGACGAGGCCGTACGCCAGGCGACCTGGGAATACGCCACCACCCTGCTGTCCCGCCTCGGCCCCTGCCCCACCTGCGGCGAGGACATCGGCAGGGCAGCCTTCACCCGCGCCTCCGACCTCCTGATCCGCATCCTCGACACCGCACCACCCGGCGACCGCCACCTCGTGTGCAGCGTCTCCGGACCACCGGACACCCTGATCTCCGTCCTGCACGGCGACCAGGACGGCCACGGCGGGACCCGACTCGACGACGCCGAGGCCCTGGAATTCACCAGCGTCCTCGCACTGGGCCTCGCGACCCGCAGCCCCGGCGGACTCGTCCTGCGCACCAGCGCCCCGGACACGACCGACCGCGTCTACGGCTGGCGCCTGCGCGCCGGCACCCTCGAACCACTCACCGCCTCGGAAGTCTTCGACGCCTACTGCACCGACGTCGAATCCGGCGACCTCATCTCACCTGAGCCCGGCGTCGACTACTGCCGGCCCCCTGACCTCGGAGACGAGAGCGCGACACCGGACCACCGGCACTGAACCAGCCGACGCGACGGACGCGCTGACCACGCCGCCACCCGCGCGAACGCACCAGGGGCGCCCCACCCGAAGGCGGGACGCCCCTGCACCCGGCACATCGCATGCACCGGTACGGCTACTCGCCGGACAGCACCGCCTGTGCCGCGCCGCGCGCCTCCTCGGCGCTGTCCGCGGCACGCGCGGCAGCCGCCGCCCGCTCGCACTGCGCCAGCGTGTACTTCGCCAGCGTCGCCCGCACATAAGGAATCGACGCCGCACCCATGGACAGGGAGGTGACACCCAGACCGGTCAGCACACACGCCAGCAGCGGGTCGGACGCCGCCTCGCCGCACACACCACAGCTCTTGCCCTCGGCCTTGGCCGCCTCGGCGGACAGCGCGACCAGATCGAGCAGCGCCGGCTGCCACGGGTCCTGAAGCCGGGACACCGCACCGACCTGCCGGTCGGCCGCGAACGTGTACTGCGCGAGGTCATTCGTCCCCAACGACAGGAACTCGACCTCCTGAAGAATCGAACGCGCCCGCAGCGCGGCCGACGGGATCTCCACCATCGCGCCGAACTTCGCCCGCAGCCCCGCCGCACGGCAGGCGTCCGCGAACGCCCTGGCGTCCGCCCGGTCCGCCACCATGGGCGCCATGATCTCAAGGTAGACGGGCAGCCCCTCGGCGGCCTTCGCCAGCGCCGTCAGCTGCGTGCGCAGGATCTCGGGGTGGTCCAGCAGCGTCCGCAGACCCCGCACACCCAGCGCAGGGTTCGGTTCGTCGGCCGGCGTCAGGAAGTCCAGCGGCTTGTCGGCCCCGGCGTCCAGCACCCGCACGACCACGCGACTCTCGGGGAACGCCTCCAGCACCTGCCGGTAGGCCTCCACCTGCTTCTGCTCGGAAGGAGCGTTCTTGCTGTCGTCCAGGAACAGGAACTCGGTACGGAACAGACCGACACCCTCGGCCCCGGCCTCCACCGCGGCCGGCACGTCCGCCGGGCCGCCCACGTTGGCCAGCAGCGGCACCTTGTGACCGTCCGCCGTCGCACCCGGCCCGGTCGAGGCGGCCAGCGCGGCCTTCCGCTCGGCGGCCGCGGCCTCCAGCTCCGCCTTCTTCGCCTCGGTCGGGTTCACGAAGATGTCACCGGTGCTGCCGTCGACGGCGATCACCGTGCCCTCCGTCAGCTCACCGGCACCCGGCAGCGCCACGACCGCCGGCACACCCAGCGCCCGCGCGAGAATCGCGCTGTGACTGGTCGGCCCGCCCTCCTCGGTCACGAAACCGAGCACCAGGGACGGATCCAGCAGCGCGGTGTCAGCCGGAGCAAGATCCCGCGCCACGAGCACATACGGCTGGTCGCTGTCCGGTACACCCGGCATCGGAACGCCCAGCAGCCGGGCGACGATACGATTCCGCACGTCATCAAGGTCGGCCACCCGACCGGCGAGGTACTCACCGGCACCCGCCAGCAGCTCCCGGTACGCCGCGAACGCGTCGTACACCGCGCGCTCGGCCGTGCTGCCGACGGCGATCCTCCGGTCCACGTCCGCCATCAGCTCGGGGTCCTGGGCCATCATGGCCTGCGCCTCGAGCACGGCCTGGGCCTCGCCCCCAGCCAGATTGCCGCGCGCCATCAGATCGGCGGCGACGGCGTCCACCGCCTGGCGAGCCCGCCCCTGCTCCCGCTCGGCCTCCTCCGCGGGGATCTGCTTGGCCGGCGGCTCCAGCACCGCCGTACCCATGTGCCGAACCTCGCCGATGGCCACGCCATGGCTCACGCCGACGCCTCGCAGCGTTGTCTCCATCTCACCCGTCTCCGATAGTGCGGCCCGGTTGTGCCGCCGTGGTGGTTGTCCTGTTCGCCGTCCTGCGACGGCGGTGCCGTCAGTTCCAGGAGAAAAGGCTGTCGCCGGCCTTCACGTCACCGCTGTCACGGAGATCGGAGAGGGACTCGGCCGTGGCTTCGAGCGCGACGACGGGGCAGACGGGGGACTTGCCGGCGGCCTCTACGGCGGCGGGGTTCCAGCGCACGATCGCCTGACCGCGCGTCACGGAGTCGCCCTTGCTGACGAGGAGCTCGAAACCCTCGCCGTTGAGCTGCACGGTGTCGATACCGAGGTGGGTGAGCACGCCGTGCCCGCTCTCGTCGACCACGACGAAGGCGTGCGGGTGCAGGGAAACGATCACGCCGTCGACGGGTGCGACGGCCTCGGAGAACTCACGCACGGGGTCGATCGCGGTGCCCGGGCCGACCATGGCCCCGGAAAAGACCGGATCCGGCACTTCGGCCAGTCCGATGGCACGTCCAGCGAGAGGGGACGTCACGGTGGTCATGGGAAGCCTCCCAAGGAGTGGAGCTGCGCACTGAGCAGCAGCGTATGTCATGTGAACGGGCGGTTCCGTATGGAAGCTACCAGCTAGTGGTCTAGACCAGCAACCCCGCTGATTTGCACCCCGTTCACGGCCCCGTGTACAGTCGTACTCCTGCCTAGGGCGAAGGGAGCGAAAGCATCCTTGCTCGGCAGAACCCAAACTCGTCAGATCCTAATCTCTGGATCCACTTCTGCATGTCTGCAGGAGGGTGGTCAGAGAGACGGAAAAACCCTGGTAGAGTTTGAAACGCCGAAGGGAAGCCCGGAGGAAAGCCCGAGAGGGTGAGTACAAAGGAAGCGACCGTTCCTTGAGAACTCAACAGCGTGCCAAAAATCAACGCCAGATATGNNNCCAGATATGTTGATACCCCGTCTCCGGTCATCACGATCGGGGCGAGGTTCCTTTGAAAAACACAGCGAGGACGCTGTGAACCATCGGATCATTCCTCCGATGGTTCCGCTCTCGTGGTGTCATCCCGATTACGGGAAAACATTCACGGAGAGTTTGATCCTGGCTCAGGACGAACGCTGGCGGCGTGCTTAACACATGCAAGTCGAACGATGAAGCCC